>DATGZZ010000547.1:0-16881 GCA_035296945.1 Reyranella sp. | reverse complement strand
CGGCGCGATTTGCCCCCGGCTCGATCGTCTGCCGCCCGTTGATGACGACCCCTCCTTTCGTCGCACGCTGAAGGCCCGCAATCATCGAGAGCACTGTCGACTTGCCGCACCCGGAATGGCCGATCAGGGAGACGAACTCGCCCTGCTCGATGGTGAGGTTGACGTCGCGCAGCACTTCCGTCGCCATCTGGCCGCGACGGAAGCTCATGCCGATCTGCTCGAACTTGAGGTAACTGTGGTCCATGGCCTGCCTCCTACTGTGCCGCGACGCCGTGGGAGACGAAGTGACCGACGGTGGCGATCAGCTTGTCGAGCAGGAAGCCGACGATGCCGATGTAGGCCAGGGCCACGATGATGTCGCTGATGCGCGAGCTGTTCCAGGCGTCCCAGATGAAGAAGCCGATGCCCACGCCGCCGATCAGCATCTCGGCCGCGACGATGGCGAGCCATGAGAGACCAACGCCGATGCGCAAGCCGGTGAAGATGTAGGGCACGGTCGCCGGCAGCGTGATCTTGTAGAACACCTCCCACCATGACAGCCGGATGACCGCGGCGACGTTGCGATAGTCCTGCGGGATGTTCCTGACGCCCACCGAGGTGTTGATGATGATCGGCCAGATCGAGGTGATGAAGATCACGAACAGGGCCGAGGGATGCGAATCGCGGAAGCCCGCCAGCGACAGCGGCAGCCAGGCGAGCGGCGGCACGGTGCGCAGCACCTGGAAGATCGGATCGAGGCCGCGCATTGCCCAGGTGCTCTGGCCGATCAGCACGCCCAGCGCGATGCCGACCACGGCGGCGAAGCTGAAGCCGATGGCGACGCGACCCAGGCTCTTGGAGATCTGCCAGAACGCGCCCTTGTCGATGCCGCCATTGTCGTAGAACGGGTCGATGATGAAATCCCAGGCGTCGGCCACGACCTTGGTCGGCGGCGGCAGGCGCGCGCCGGGTTCGGAGCACAGGAGCTGCCAGACGAACAGCGTGATCGCGAGCACGATCAGCGGCGGCAGGATGACCTGGACCAGATGCCGTACGGCTTCGCCGACGCGCTCCAGCGCCGGCCGCATCGGCGGCCGGAACGGCATGATCTCCGCCGACCGCACCGGTGCGTCGGGCACCGGCATGTCGGCGGTTGCGACGACGGCAGCCGCCTTGTTTGCGGCCGCCATCACGCCACCTTCTTGATCTGCAGGCTGGCCAGGTAGCCCTTGGGATCGGCCGGATCGAACACCTTGCCGTCGAAGAAGGTCTCCTTGCCGCGCGAGGTGCCGGCCGGCATGTCCTTGTCGGCGACGCCGATCGTCTTGGCGGCCTGTCGCCACAGATCCTCGCGGTTGACCTTGGCGATGATGCCCTTGGTGTCGAGGTCCGGCGCCATCATGCCCCAGCGCTGGTTCTCGGTGAGGAACCACAGCTCGTGGCTCTGGTAGGGATAGGAGGCGTGGTCGCGCCAGAACTTCATCGACAGGTCGCGATTGTCGATCTTGCGACCGTCGCCGTAGTTCACCTTGCCTTCGATGCGGTTGATGATGTCGGCCGGCGGGCAGTTGAACCACTGGCGCTTGCCGACGATCTCGGAGAGCTCCTTGGCGTTCTCGAGCTTGTCACACCATTGGGCGGCCTCGAGCACGGCCTGAAGGACGGCGAGCGCGGCCTTGGGGTTCTTGTCGACCCAGTCGGCGCGCATGGCGAGGCTCTTCTCCGGATGATCCTTCCAGATGTCGCCGGTGGTGCAGGCGGTGTAGCCGATGCCCTGGTTGACGAGCTGCTCGTTCCACGGCTCGCCGACGCAGAAGGCTTCCATGCTGCCGACCTTCATGTTGGCGACCATCTGCGGCGGCGGCACGACGATGGTCGAGACGTCCTTGTCGGGGTCGATGCCGCCGGCCGCCAGCCAGTAGCGGATCCACATGTCGTGGGTGCCGCCGCGAAAGGTCATGGCGCATTTAACTTCCTTGCCGCCCGCCTTCATCTTGGCGAAGGCCTCCTTGAGCGGCGAGGCATCGGTCTTGGCGCCGGCCGGCATCAGGTCCTTGGCGACCGAGATGGCCTGGCCGTTGGTGTTGAGGCGCGACAGCACGTACATCGGCACCGGCTTGTTCTCCGGCGTCGTGAGACCGAGCGAGATCTGGTAGGGCTTGGGCGTCAGGATGTGCGCGCCGTCGATGCCGCCGGAGCCTGAGCCCAGCACGATGTTGTCGCGCGTGGTGCCCCACGAGGCCTGCTTGGCGACGTTGGCATCGGTGATGCCGTACTTGTCGAAGAGCTTCTTTTCCTTGGCGATGATCAGCGGCGAGGAATCGGTGAGCGCGATGAAGCCCAGCGTGACCTTGTTGGTCTCCGGCCCCGCGCCTTGCGCGAAGGCGCCGGAGGGAAAGGACGTGCGCACCGCGGCCATCAATGCGGCGCTGGCGGTGGCGCCCTTGAGCACATTGCGGCGGCTGAATGTGGTGTTGCTAGCCATTTGCGATCTCCTGCACTGAAGTCCCCGAGGTCTGTCTGTCGTTGGTTGTCGAAATCAGCGGTTCGCCGTGGCCGCCCGGCGGCAGGCGATCGACCGCAGGACACTCGACGCCCGCCTCGCGCGCGGCGGCGCGGTAGATGTCGGTGCGATAGACGCGGTCGGCGACGGCCTTGATGTCGGTGTCGGCGGGTGCCTGCTTCCAGCGCACCATCTGCGCCAGGAACCAGTCGGCGTGGCTGCGCCACGGGAAGTTGGCGGCGTCGCGCTGGAAGACATGGAAGCCCGGCAGCTCGAGCGTGCGCGCCATGACCTCGGCCGGCATGTTGAGATAGCGCGGGCTCGACAGGATGCGCGCGGCCTCAGGCCGGTTGGCAGGCTCGTCGAGCCACAGGCAGGCCTCGATCAAGGCCTTGATCAGCGCCTTCAGGGTGTTGGGATTGTTGGCCGCCCAGGATTCGGTGGTGCCCAGCACCTTCTCCGGCATGCCCTTCCAGATGTCGGGACCGGTGAGCGCGATGCGGCCGATGCCGAGCGCCTCGGACTGCTGGTTCCACGGCTCGCCGACACAGTAGCCGTCGATCACGCCGCCCGAGAGATAGGCGACGGTGTGCGGCGGCGGCACGACGGTAAGACGGACGTCGCGATCGGGATCGAGACCGGCCGACGACAGCCACAGCCGCAGCATGTAGTTCTGCACCGAGTACGGGAACACCGACGCCAGCACGACGGGCTTTGCGCGCGCCGCCGCCCGCTTGGCGACGACGGCGGCCAGCGCGCGGGCATCGAGCGGCGGTTGGCCGTTGCCGACCAGCTCGGGTGCCGCCTCTTCCATCTCCTGCCACAGGCCCTTGGACAGCGTCAGGGCGTTGCCGTTTGCCTGCAGGGTCATGGCGTTGATGAGCGGCACGCTGACGCTGTCGATGCCGAGCGTCAGTGCGAGCGGCAGGGGAGCCAGGATGTGGGAGGCGTCGAGCTTGCCCAGCGCCAGCTTGTCGCGAACGTTGGCCCACGAGACCTCGCGGCGGATTTCGACCTCGAGGCCCTGGCGCTCGTAGGCGCCCAGCTCCTCGGCCAGCACGATCGGCGCGCAGTCGATGATCGGGATGAACCCGACCTTGATCCTCGGTTGCTCCAGATCGGCCATGCCGCACGCACTCCACAAACGAAAACAGCGTCCCGCCCGGCCGGCAGGTGCCGACCGCTCAGGACGCCGTTGTCCAACCGACGGGCCGTCTTTGGTCCGTCTTTAACTCAGAAGGAGCCCGCCATTGGGCTCACGCAATAGATGGAGCAGCAAGCATGCCAAGCGCGCTGCGGCGCAGTAAGCCTTTGAAATAACGAGATTTATGGGGACCGGTCTGTAAAATTGGCTGCCCGCAGGCGATCAGAATTCTGATGCTCGCATGTGCAGCATGATCGATCCACAGGCACGCCTAAGATTTGAGCACTTTGGCGTAGGTCACGATTTCCCGGGCTACTTCGCCGATCCGCTTGTTTTGATCCATGGCGAGCTTGCGCAGGAGCTTGTAGGCGGCGTCCTCGCTCAGACCCTTCTGCTCCATCAGCAGGCCCTTGGCGCGCTCGACGGTCTTGCGCTCAACGAGGGACAGGCGGGCGCGATCGAGTTCCTCGCGCATGGCGTGGTAGCGATTGAAGTGGGCGACCGCGACGTCGACCACGGGGCGCACGCGATCCTGCGCCAAGCCCTTCACGACATAGGCTGAAACGCCTGCATCCATCGCCGCTGCGATGGTTGCGGGATCGGAGCGATCGACGAACAGGGCAATCGGCCGCGGCATGAGATCGGTGGTGCGCCGCATGTCCTCGATGGTGTCGCGGCTGGGGCTGTCGATGCTGACGACGACGACGTCGGGCTCGAGCTCACGCACGCGGGCAATCAGATCCTGCGTGCCTTCGAGGCGGGCCAGCAGGCGATAGCCCGCAGCCGCCAGGCCCGTTTCCACGATCTCGGCGCGGGCGGGATTGTCGTCGATCAGCAGGACGGAGAGTGGCTTGGTCACAGATGGCTCGCTGCAGCGCTTGGGCGCAACAACCGTGCCAGCTGATCAAGGTGTTGTTTCTGTTGGCTTTCCGTCTTCCCAGCGGCCCGACTGGACCTTGCCGTCGGCGCTTGTGACCTGGCCGTAGCCCTGGCGCTTGCCCCCGCGGAAGCCGCCTTCGTAGCGCTGATCGCCCACGGCCTCGACGCCCGGCCCTTCCAGTAGCCCGGCGCGGAACTCTCCCGATTGCACCGTGGCCGGCTCGCCAAGGGTGCGGCGCACGCCCAGGCCCTCGAGCCGGCCGGCGGCAAAATTGCCTTCGGCGCGCTCGACGCCCGGCTTCTCGCGCGCCCCGAGGCCGCTCGCCTGGCCGTCGCGCCACTGGCCGGCGTAGCGCGTATCGTCTTCGAAGCGCACGGTGCCGAGGCCGTTCAGCCGACCGTCCTGGAAGTCGCCGGCCTGGCGCTCGCCGTTGGCGAGCTCGGCGACGCCAAGACCCTGGCGCTTGCCGTCGCTCACCTGGCCGACATAGCTCACGCCATCGTTGGTGAGCCGCTCGGCGTTCTGCAGGTCCGGCCGTGCGGCGCGCGCCGCGACGATGCGCGCCTCGCCCGCCATCGCCCGCGCGGCCCGGGCCGCTTCGTCGGCGCGTTCCAGCACGGCGCGGGCCGGCAGCACGGCGCGCGCGGCCTGGTCGATCAGGGCTTGCTTGGGCGCATCGGGCACGGGGGCAGGTGCAGGTCGCGTGGCCGGTGTGGGTGTGGGTGTGGGTGCGGGCGTCGGTGGCGAAATCGGTTGTGGTGTCGGTGCCGGCGTCGCCGTTGCGACCGGCCGCTCCACGCTCGGCGCGCCGGCGATCATGGCCTGCAGTTGCGGTTTGAAACGCCACGCCGCAGCGGCGCCGACAACGACGACCAAAAGAACCACGACCCAGAGCGCGACGCGTGACCGGCGCGCCGGCGGCGGCAGCGCGGACGGGTCGACTTCGCGGCTGACCCCGCCCAGGCGCGGCGGCGCGCCGGACGCGCTGCCGAGACGTTGCGTCGGCGCATCGGCAACGCGCGCGATCGACGGGCCGAACAAGGCCGCCCATTCCTTGACAGTCTGCGGCCGCTCGGCGGGCGCGAATGCCAAAGCGCGATCGACGGCGCCAAGGAAGGCCGGCTCGAACCGATCGGCATGGGTCGTCGCCAGCGGGCTATAGGGATCGGTGCCCACGCGCGCGGCGGCGTCGGGCGGCGGCTGGCCGGCGATGGCGTGATGAAGCACGGCGGCGGCGGAGTAGATGTCGCTCCACGGGCCCTGCTTGCCGTCGAGCGCGTACTGCTCGATCGGCGCGTATTGCGGCGTCAGCACGCCAGTCAGCGTGCGCGTGCGCTCGCCCATCGCCTGGCGCGCCGCGCCGAAATCGATGAGCACGGGAATGCCGTCGCGCCGGATGATGATGTTGGACGGCTTGATGTCGCGATGGAGGAAGCCTTGGGCGTGCACGGCGCTCAGCCCGCCGACCAGCCCGTCGGCCAAGCGTCGCACGTCATCGGGCGACAGGCGGCCGGCCGGCTGACGCAGCAGCTCACCCACATTCTTGCCGTCCTCGAACTCCATGACGGTATAAGCCGTGCCATTGGCCTCGAAGTAGCGCAGCACCGGCACGATGTGCAGATGACGGAATCGAGCGAGCGCCCGCGCCTCGTCGAGGAAGCGCTCGCGGCCCCAGGAGAAATCCTCGGCGAAGCGCGAGCCGCGCGGCACCACCTGGCCGTCGGCGCCGCGCACGGCGAACTCAATCGGCAGGTACTCCTTGATGGCGACGAATTTGGCGAGCTGGGTGTCGAACGAGCGATAGGTGATGCCGAAGCCGCCATGGCCGATCACGGCATCGAGCCGGTAGTCGCCGAGCCGCGTGCCGGGGGTCAGGGCTTGGACGTTGTCAGAGGACATCTATCGACGGGGATATGCCACGCGCACCTCGCTCCTAGATGCGCGTTCCCGGGCGGGCGCACAAGCGCCCAAAGATTTATCGAGCGACGGCGGTGGTGGTGGTCGTGGTCGCGGTGGTGATGCGGTTGAGGCCGCCGTCACTGAACTGCGGGACCAATTGCATGACCATGATGAACACACACAAGCCGATGGCCGTGAGCATCGTTGCAGGTCGTGTGCGCAGAACAGGCGTCGGGGCTTTTGCCCGGCGGTCGTCCGACATGACGGACCCCTCTGAAAAATTGCTTCGTCAAAACCACGGCCACCGGCCCCGAATATTGGGCCAAGCCGTCGAAACCATAAAACACAAGGTGATCTCGTTCAACAAAAATGTATCAAACACAACAAGTTAGACGGTGAAGTGACAGTTTCACTGGAGCACACAACAGATCGCGGTCCAAGCCGTCAGTGCCCACCTCTTATTGTCTCGAGTGCGGCTTCCAATATCTGTCGCGCCATTGCCGTGGAGGCAGAGTAGGATCGTCCATGATGAATGCGACACCACGTCTCGACAACGCACGCACCCTGGTCCTGACCGGCGCAAGCCGCGGCATCGGCCATGCCACGGTGAAGAAATTCAGCGCCGGCGGCTGGCGGGTGATCACCGTATCGCGCCAGCCGTTCAGCGTGCTTTGCCCGTGGCCGGGCGGCGAGAAGAACCACGTTCAGATCGACCTTGCCGATCCGGACGATGTCGGCCGTGGCATCGAGGAGATCCGCGACCGGCTGGGCGGCGGACGGCTCGATGCGCTGGTGAACAACGCCGCCATCTCGCCCAAGGACGAGACGGGTGGCCGCTTCGGCGCCATCGACACGCCGTTCGACCTGTGGCGCCAGGTGTTCAACGTCAATTTCTTCGCGCCGGTGGCACTGGCGCGCGGCCTCATGGGGGAGCTGTCGGAAGCGCGCGGCTGCGTGGTCAACGTCACGTCGATCGCCGGCAGCCGCGTGCATCCTTTCGCCGGCTCCGCCTATGCGACGTCGAAGGCGGCGCTGGCGGCGCTGACGCGCGAGATGGCGCATGACTTCGGCCCGCGCGGCATTCGCGTCAACGCCATCGCGCCGGGCGAGATCGACACGGCGATCCTGTCGCCCGGCACCGAGAAGATCGTCGAGGAGCAGATCCCGATGCGTCGCCTCGGCACGCCCGACGAAGTGGCCGATGTCATCCACTTCCTGTGCGAGAAAGGCGCGAGCTATGTCAGCGGCGCCGAGATCCAGATCAACGGCGGCCAGCACGTGTAGGAGTAGCCGATGGACACGATTACCAGCATCAAGGGCGAAACCGGCCGCGACGCGCGCCGCCGCATCCGCGCCGGCGGCTTTCGCAAGCCCACCGCTGGCATGGCGCCGGGCTATGTGCAGGGCAATCTCGCGATCCTGCCCAAGGAGCTCGCCGCCGACTTCACGCGCTTTTGCATGCTCAATCCCAAGCCCTGCCCGCTGCTCGGCCAGTCCGAGCCGGGCGACTGGCGCCTGCCGATGCTGGGCGAGGACCTCGACATCCGTACCGACATTCCGCGCTATCGCGTGTGGAAGAAGGGCGAGCTGATCGAGGAGGTCGATGACCTGAAGCAGGTATGGCGCGACGACCTGGTGTCGTTCGTGCTGGGCTGCTCCTTCTCCTTCGAGGAGGCGCTGATCGAGAACGGCCTCGAGCTCCGCCACCAGACCTGCAACAGCAACGTGCCGATGTACCGGACCAGCATCCAGTGCACGCCGGCCGGGCCGTTCCATGGGCCGATGGTGGTGTCGATGCGGCCGTTCAAGCCGGCCGACGCGATCCGCGCCGTGCAGGTCACGACGCGCTTCCCCTCGGTGCACGGCGCGCCGGTGCATCTCGGCAAGCCGGAGCTGATCGGCATCAAGGACATCGCCAAGCCCGACTACGGCGACGCCGTGCCGGTGCGCGACGACGAACTTCCGGTGTTCTGGGCCTGCGGCGTCACCCCCCAGTCCGTGGTGGCCACGGTGAAGCCCGAGTTCTGCATCACCCACGCGCCGGGCTACATGCTGGTGACCGATCTGTTGAACTCGCAGCTTGCCGTTCTCTGATGGCTGAGGTCGAGTTCGCCGGCCGCGCCTACACCATCGATGACTTGGTAATCGCCGGCTGGACCGGCCGCGATGTCGCGGCCTTGGAGCACCACATCGAGGAGCTGAAGGCGATCGGCGTGCAGCCGCCGTCGAAGGTGCCGCTGTACTATCGCGTCGCCGCAAGCCTGCTCACACAGGCCGAGTCCATCCAGACCGTGGGCGACGACACGTCCGGCGAGGCCGAGCCAGTACTGGTCGGCACGGCCGACCGGCTGTGGGTCACCGTCGGCGCCGACCATACCGACCGCAAGCTCGAGACCTACGGCGTTGCGCAGTCCAAGCAGGTCTGCGCCAAGGTGATCGGCCGCTCGGCCTGGCGCTTCGAGGAGGTCGAGCCGCATTGGGACCAGCTGATCCTGCGCAGCTTCATCGAGGAAGGCGGCAAGAAAGTCCCCTATCAGGAAGGCCTTTTGGCCACGATGCGCACGCCGCGTGACCTGATCGCCGGGTGGCGCAACGGCGACAAGCGCTTGCCGGCGGGCGTCGCCATGTTCTGCGGCACCCTGCCGGCGATCGGCGGCATCCGGTCCTCCTCGCGCTTCGACATGGAGATCGAGGATCCGGTGCTGGGCCGCAAGCTCTCGCACTCTTATATGGTGCAGGCGCTGCCCATCATCTCCTGAGTGGGCGTCTCCTGAGCGACGAAGTCGACGACGGCGCGCACGACAGCGGGGTCGGCCAATAGGCGATTGTGGCCAAGGCCGCGCGTCACCATCAGCTCGGCGCCTGGCAGCGCGTGGGCGTTTCTGGCCGATTCGAGGACGGGGACCTGGCGGTCGTTCTGGTCGTGGACCAGAAGCAGCGGTAGGTCGACCTTGCCGGCAATGCGGCGGACGTCGAAGTCCGTCGCCGGCCGGCCAACATGGGCTTCGACAGAGGCGATGAAGGCCGCCGTCCCGCGGTCGGAAAGGCCGACGGCGGCAGCGAAGCGATTGAGCTCGCGCTTCAGCGACGACGGCGCCGAGATCAGCGCCACACGATTGGCGCCGCCCGTGTGAGCGACTGAATAGAGGCTCATCGCGGCACCGAGGGAATGCCCGATCACGGCATGAACGGGGGCCAGCCGCGCCAGAGTGCGCTCGATGGCGGCGATGAACTTCACGGCGGTGAGCTCGTCGCCGGCCGATTCGCCATGCGCCGGCACGTCGAGGGCCACCGCAGTGAAGCCGCGTTCGACCAGCGCCGCGACGATGGCGGCGAACTGCGCGCGGTTGCCCTCGAAGCCATGGACCAGCAGCACGACCGGTCCCTCGCCCCAGCGCCAGGCGACAAGCCCGTCGCCGAGATCGATGCGCTGGTCAGCCGGTGGCAACGACAGCGCCGGTGGCGGCCGCACGTGGCGGCGCGGATTGAGCATCATGCGGCGGAAGAACGGCGCCACCAGGGAGGGCACGAGGTGGCTGGCGGCGGCAAGAGCGGCGATCGGCAGGGGAAGAGCGGACATGGCCGGGGCTCCGATTAAGTGCAGGTGCACCTAACTGGGCCGCCGCGGCGCTCCACACAAACGAAGAAGTCTGCGCGTTTACGTAACTTTTCTTCATGCGCATGGCTTGTCTGCAGGTCGGACCTTGCTCGACCGCTACCGGTAAACGTACGTTCAGCCGACCGGGAGGAGCGGGTTCATGATCAAAGGCGCATACGACGGCATCACCGTGCTCGACTTCACGCAGGGCGTGGCCGGGCCGCATGCCACGATGCTGCTGGCGCTGCACGGCGCCGACGTCATCAAGATCGAGCCGCCGGAAGGCGACTGGGGGCGCGCGCTGGGCGAGCTCAAGGGCGATCACTGCGCCCATTCCGTCGCCTTCAACCGCGGCAAGCGCTCGATCGCGCTCGACCTGAAGTCGGCCGACGGCAAGGCGGTGGTGAACAAGCTGATGGCCAAGGCCAACGTCGTCATCGAGAGCTTCCGGCCGGGCGTGATCTCGCGGCTGGGCTTCGGCTACGAGGACGCCAGGAAGATCAATCCCAAGGTCGTCTACTGCTCGGTGTCGGGCTTCGGCCAGACCGGGCCCTACAGCAAGAGGCCGACCGTCGACGGGCTGATCCAGGCGTTCAGCGGCATGATGGTGATGAACCGCCTGCCCGACGGCACGCCGTGGCGGCAGGGCATGATCGCAGTCGACGTCACGACCGGCCTCTACACCTTCCAGGCGCTGGCGCCGGCGCTGATGCGCCAGCTGCGCTACGGCGAGGGCTGCTACATCGATTCCAGCCTGATGAAGTCGGCGGCCGCCTACCAGGGCGCCAAGCTGATGGAATGGGTATTCTCCAACGGCGCGCCGCCGCCGCTCTACATGCCGGCCGGCAGCTACAAGACCGCCAACGGCTACATGATGGTGAGCGCCATGCGGCCGCACCATTTCCAGGCCCTGTTCGAGCTGATCGGCCGCAAGGACATCGCCGACGATCCCGAGCTGCAGGGCCACGAGGCGCGCATCCGCAATGCGCCGCGCATCATCAAGGCGCTGCAGGAGACCATGCCCTCCAGGACCACCGAGGAGTGGATCGCCCTGCTGCAGCCCAAGGAAGTGTTCTGCGAGCGGGTCAACAACTACACCGATTACCTCGAGCATCCGCACGTCAAGGAATCGGGCGCGATCGACTGGATCGAGCAGGACGGCTTTGGCCGCATGCCGGTCGCCAACATCCCGGGCCTGCCGCCGGCCTCCGAGCACGACGCCCAGCAGCACGCGCCGCATACCGGCGAGAACGGACCGGAGATCCTGGAGGAGCTTGGCTACAGCGCCGCCGAGATCGACGCCATCTTGTCGCGCGGCGGCGTGCGCGCACCGGCGCCGATGGCGAAGGCGGCCGACTAGGTTAGTTGGCTCGTCGGCACGGGGATTTTGACGAGTTGATGCCCGCCAACCTTGGTGCATGTACTGCAGTCAGTGGTGCTTGAGGTTTCCGGCGTTTCCGACAGAGAGCCCTCTGGTCGATGAAAGCCGAAGCCCCTATCGGTTGGGCCGCTGCCGACTTCAGACGAATTACGCTACTTTTCGCTAGACCGGCCGATGCCCGCCAAGCCATTGAATCCACGCCTCTTTTGAATTTCGCTAGTTTCGCTGGCGATTTCCGCGCCTTCGTCTCGTTCCTCACACTGCTCGCATCGCCGCACGCCGAAGGGCATGCGCCCGTCAGGCTGAAATGGATGGGATAAACGATTCATAGAGCGACAGACGTCGAACTCTACCTGAGAACCTAAGTGTTTGTCAATAACTATGGTTCTGATGCGCGATGCACGCAGAGGCCTGCGTTTCGATTCGGCGACTTTTGGCGCTCCACAAAGGGTACCTATCGCGGGCCACCGCCGCCGTCATACCAAGGTTTGTGCCACCCCACCCCTCTGCAGGCAGCGCTGTCAGCGGTCCCATCAGCAGATCTCTCTAGACCTGGAAGCCGTGCGCGAAGGGATCGCGGTCGTCGACGAAGATGGTGTTGATGCCGTGCTGGCGCGCCCAGCCGGCGATCGAGGGCACGATGGCGTCGTGATTGCCGACGCGCGCCTGCCCTTCGACGCGGCCGTCGAACAATGAGCCGATGATGCTCTCGTGCACGAACTCATCGCCCACCTTGAGCCTGCCGCGGGCGGCGAGCTGGGCCATGCGCGCCGAGGTGCCGGTGCCGCAGGGGGAGCGGTCGATCGCCTTGTCGCCGTAGAACACCGCGTTGCGGGCATGGGCGCGCGCATCGCGCGGCTTGCCGGTCCACATGACGTGGCTCACGCCCTTGATGGTCGGGTTCTCCGGATGCACCGGATGGATCTTGTCGTTGATCAGCTGGCGCACGATCGGCGACAGACGCAGCACGTCGCCCGCCGACATCGCTTCGAGGCCGGCAAAATTCTTCTGCGGTTCGAGAATGGCGTAGAAGTTGCCGCCATAGGAGATATCGAACACCAGTTCGCCCATGCCCGGCACGTCGATGGCGATCTCGCTGGCGGCGAGATACGAGGCGACGTTGGTGATGCGCACGCTTTCGATGAAGCGGCCCTGCTGCTCGTAGCGCGCCACCACGCGGCCGGCCGGCGCATCGATGTTGAGCGTCCCTTGTGTCGCCGGCGCCACCAGCCCGTTCTCGACCGCCATGGTGACGGTGCCGATCGTGCCATGGCCGCACATCGGCAGGCAGCCGCTCACCTCGATGAACAGGATGCCGACGTCGCAGTCGGCGCGGGTCGGCGGATAGAGCATCGAGCCCGACATCACGTCATGGCCGCGCGGTTCGAACATCAGCGCCTTGCGGATCCAGTCGTGGTTGGCGAGAAAGTCGAGCCGCCGCTCGCTCATGGTGGCGCCCTTGAGCAAGGGCGCGCCGCCCGACACCAGCCGCACCGGGTTGCCGCAGGTGTGGCCGTCGAGACAGGAAAAAGTGTGGACCGACATGGTGATCTAGGCCGCCGCTATCACGAAGCGCTCGATCTGGCGCTTGTTCTGCAGGCGCACGACGCGCTTTTCGCGGGCAAGCGACTGGCATTCCACGGCGTACCTCGCACGATTGCGCCGATGGGTCTTGAGCGCCCACAGCAGGATCGACTGCCGGCTGAGGAAAGCGTTGCGGAAGCTCTCGCGGTTGCCGGTGCCCCACAGCTCGGTCTTGGTCGCTGCCCGCTGCACCGTCCGGCGCACCAGGCGCCACATCACCAGCGGCAGCGGCAGGTCGAGCCAGATCAGCGTATCGGCGTTCGGCCACACGATATCGCGCACCTGGCCGTAGTTGCCGACCACGATCCAGCCATCATCGCGGGTCTCGCGCTCCACCCTGTGGCGGAACAGTTCGAGCGGCACGGGCTGCCAGTCCCGGCCCCAGAACAGCGCGTCGAGCTCGATCACGCGCAGACCCATTTGACCCGCCAGCCGCTCGGCCAGCGTGCTTTTGCCCGACCCCGTTGTGCCTATGACCACGACGCGCCGCACTGACCCCCTCCAATCTCGACCGACTGTAGCGCCAAACCGGCGGCCATCGTAGGGTGCTCAGCCCATAGTGGGGGAGCGTTGATGCCGCAGATACTTTTCAAGAATTTGAACCTGCTCGACCCGCGCTGGAACGAGGCGCGCGGCGGTTACGAGGTCCTGGTCGAGGGCGACACCATCAAGGAAGTGTCGCCGAAGTCCATCAAGGCGGCCAAGGCGCAGGTGGTCGATTGCGGCAAGCGCACCCTGATGCCGGGCCTGATCGACTGCCACGTCCACGTCTTCCTGGTCGAGGTCAACATCCGCAACCTCGAGCACGTGCCCCTGACCCTGCTGACGGCGCGGTCGGCCGACCTGATGAAAGGCATGCTCGACCGCGGCTTCACCACGGTGCGCGACACTGGCGGCGCCGACTGGGGCATCAAGACCGCCGTCGAGACAGGCCTGATCCCCGGTCCGCGCCTCTTCATCTCCGGCCGCGCCATCGGCCCGACCGGCGGCCACAGCGATTCGCGCCGCCGTACCGACATCTCCGGCGCGCCCTGCGGCTGCTGCAACGCCATGGTCTATTGCATGGCGATCGCCGACGGCGCCGACGAGGTGCGCAAGCTGGTGCGCGAGCAGATGCGCCAGGGCGCGGATCAGGTGAAGATCATGTGCTCGGGCGGCGTCGCCTCGCCCTACGATCCGCTGGATTCGCTGCAGTTCTCCGAGGCCGAGATCGCCGCGGCGACCGATGAGGCCAAGGCCTTCGGCCGCTACGTGCTGGCCCATGCCTACACGCCCGAGGCCATCACGCGGGCCGTCAACAACGGCGTGCGCACCATCGAGCACGGCAACCTCATCAATGCCAAGGCAGCCAAGCTGCTCAAATCCAAGGACGGCTACATGGTGGCCAACCTGGTGACCTACTTCATCATGAAGGAGCGCGCCGCCCAGTTCGGCATGAGCGCCGACATGCTGGCCAAGAACGACATCGTGCTCGACGGCGCGCTGCGCTCGCTCGAGATCTGCAAGGAGGCTGGCGTAAAAGTCGGCTACGGCAGCGACCTTCTGGGCCAGCTCCAGGTCGAGCAGAGCCGCGAGTTCATGTTCCGCGCCGAGGTGCTGAAGCCGATCGAGATCATCCGCCAGGCCACCACCGTCGGCGCCGAGATCCTGCGCCACGAGGGCAAGCTCGGCACCGTCGAGCCCGGCGCCTTCGCCGACCTGATCGTGGTCGACGGCAACCCGCTCAAGAAGCTGGAACTGTTCCTCGACCAGGGCGCCCATCTGCCGGTGATCATGAAGGCCGGCAAGTTCCACAAGAATGCACTGAAGTGAGCGCACGCTGCATTCTCCTCCCCCGTCATGCGGGGGAGGGTAGGGAGGGGGAAAGCCGCAAAGACGATCTTGCAGAAAAAAGAGATCATGATCTGAACGGGCTGACACTCGAACTGCGGCCCGCCCCCTCCTGTATCCTCCCCCGCAAGCGGGGGAGGAGATGAGAAAGGTCCCTCGGCCTTCGGCCTCGGGATGACAGTCTTCGGAGATCGGTGAATGTCTTTCCTTTTCAAGAACCTGCGCCTGCTCGATCCCCGTTGGAAGGAAGCGCGCGCCGGCTACGAAGTGCTGATCGAGGGCGACACGATCAAAGAGGTCTCGGCCAAGCCGATCAAGGCATCGCAGGCCAACGTGATCGACTGCGGCAAGCGCACGCTGATGCCGGGCCTGATCGACTGCCACGTGCACACGCACCACAGCGAGGTCTACATCAACCGCATGGAGGCGGTGCCGCTCACCCTGATGATGGCGCGCTCGACCGGCCGCCTGAAGCGCATGCTCGACCGCGGCTTCACCACCGTGCGCGACGCGGGCGGCGCCGACTGGGGCACCAAGACCGCCGTCGACTCCGGACTGATCCCTGGGCCGCGCATGTTCATCTCCTGCCGCTCGATCAGCCCGACCGGCGGCCACAGCGATCGCACGCGGCGCACTGACACGGTGGGTCCGCCGTGCCTGTGCTGCAACGGCATGGTGTTCATCCGCTACTTGGCCGACGGCGCGGACGCCGTGCGCAAGGGCGTGCGCGAGCAGATGCGCCAGGGCGCCGACCAGATCAAGCTGATGGTGTCGGGCGGTGTTGCCTCGCCCTATGATCCGCTGGAATCGCTGCAGTTCACCGAGGAGGAGATCACCGCCGCGGTCGAGGAGGCGCATGCCTTCGGCCGCTACGTGCTGACCCACGCCTACACGCCCGAGGCCATCCAGCGCGCCGTCAAATGCGGCGTGCGCACCATCGAACACGGCAACCTCGTCGACGCGCCGACGGCCAAGCTGATGGCGCAGAAGGGCGTCTACATGGTGCCCAACCTGATCGCCTATGACGCCATGAAGCGGCGCGCCGCCGAGCTCGGCATGCCCAAGGAGATGCTCGACAAGAACGACGAGGTGCTGAAGTACGGCTACAAGGAACTGGAGCTTTGCCGCAAGGCCGGCGTGCGCATGGCCTACGGCTCCGACCTTTTAGGCGCGCTGGAGGACGAGCAGACCGTCGAGTTCCAGATCCGCGGACGCGTCATGCCGGCCATCGAGGTCATCCGATCCGCGACGCTGATCGGCGCCGAGGTCGTGCGCCAGGAAGGCAAGCTCGGCGTCGTCGAGCCGGGCGCCTTCGCCGACCTGCTGGTGGTCGACGGCGATCCTCTGAAGAATCTCGGCCTGTTCAAGGATGGCGGCCCGCACCTGTCGGCCATCATGAAGGGCGGCCGTTTCCACAAGAACACGCTGTGACGGCGCTAGCCATCATCCGCCGCCGCGCCCGCCGCTGGGCTCTCAACGGCGCGGCGACGGTGGCGCTGGCCTACATCTTGCTGCCGCTGATCTTCGTGGTGTGGCTTGCCTTCTTCCGCCAGGAAATCCCCTCCTTCCCGCCGGAGGGCTATAGCCTGCGCTGGTTCGCGGCCATCCTCGACCAGCGCAAGTTCGTCAACGGCTTCTCGATCAGCTTCCAGGTCGCGATCCTGGCCATGGCGGTGGGATTGCTGCTCGGCGTGCCGGCGGCGCTCTGCCTGGCGCGGTACAATTTCAAAGTGCGCGGGCCGCTCGCCAACCTGCTGCTGATGCCCATCATCGTGCCGGGCGTCGTGCTGGGCACGGCGATGTACGTCTTCCAGGTCGAGGTCGAGAACGGCCTCGACATGGACGTGATTGGCACCTTCTACGCCCTGGTGGCGGGCCATGTCGTGATCGTCATCCCCTGGGTCGTGCGCCTGGTGACGGCAAGCCTCAGCGGCGTCGATCGTGCCACCGAGGAAGCCGCGCAAAATCTTGGCGCCAACCAGTGGGTCACCTTCTGGCGCATCACTTTGCCGGCGATCCGGCCCGGCATCGTGGCGGGCGCCCTGTTCGGCTTCGTCACCTCGTTCGGCAATCTCGAGATGAG
>DATGZZ010000546.1:0-5898 GCA_035296945.1 Reyranella sp. | reverse complement strand
TCAAGAGGTCAGCCCAGCCCTTGGGCGCCGGCACCTTCTTCGGGTTATAGGCGATGCCCACGACCTGGGCGCTGACATGCACGCCGACATCGTCGGTAAAGCCCGCCGGCAGCTTGCCGAGGTTGGTGAGCTTCTTGGCATCGAACTTCTCGAACAGTCCGCCTTCGAGGCCGACGATGCGCGGGCCAGGATCGAGCACGAAGACATCAAACGGCGGTGCGCCGCGCGCGGCCTTGGCCTTGCCGATCTGGTCCATGGCGAACAGCGGCGCCAGCTCGAGGTCGATGTTGTCCTTCTTCTTGAGCATCGGCGCCACGACGGTGCGGTAGGCGTCTTCCCAGGTGCCGGGATAGGTCGTGGCGACCACCTGGCCTTTGGCATCGGCGATGGTGGGCAGGAACGACGTGCTGCCGAGCGCAGCCGCGCCGGCGAGCAGTGTTCGACGATTGACGGTCATGGGGCTACTCCGTTGCTGATGGCGTTGAACGCGGGAACAGGGAAGGGCGCGCGTCGGCGGCGAGGGCGCAGAAGCGGCGATGGGCTTCGCTTGCGGTGCGTCGGCGGGGTTCGACGATCTTCAGCGCCGTGCCGTCGGCCGCGCGCGCCTCGTGCACGAGCTGCGAGCCGAGCGGCAGGCTGAGGCCCGGTTCGATCGGCCAGCTTTCCGCGGTGGCCACCGGCGACAGCACGAGCTGCTCGGGGCGCACCGACACGATCACGGACGAGCCGGCAGGGACGCCCTGCGCCGGCAAGCGGAGCGTGGCGCCGGCGTCCAGGGCCACCGTGGCGATGTCGCCCACGACGGAGGTCACTTTGCCCGACAGCAGGTTGGTCGTGCCGATGAAGCCGTTGACGAACAACGTCTGCGGCCGGTCGTAGATCGCAACCGGCGTGTCGAACTGCTCGACCTTGCCCTTGTTCATGACGGCGATGCGGTCGGCCACGCTCATCGCCTCGTCCTGGTCGTGCGTGACCAGGATGGTGGTGAGGCCAAGCTGACGCTGCAGGCGCTTGACCTCGATCTGCATGTCGAGCCGCAGGTTGCGGTCGAGAGCGGCGAACGGTTCGTCGAGCAGCAGGATCGACGGCTCGACGGCGAGCGCCCGGGCGAGCGCCACGCGCTGTTGCTGGCCGCCCGAGAGTTGGCGCGGCAGGCGCTCACGAAAGGTGCCGAGCTGGACCATGTCGAGCATGCGCTCGACGCGCTGGCCGACGACGGCGGCGGGCTGGCCGCGCGCCTTCAGGCCATAGGCGACGTTCTCCGCCACGGTCATATGGGGGAAGAGGGCATAGTTCTGGAAGACGATGCCGACGTTGCGCTGGTTGGCCGGCAAATGGTCGATGCCGGTGCCGTCGACCAGCACGCGGCCGCCGGCCTGTCGGACGAAGCCTGCGATGACGCGCAGAAGAGTGGTCTTGCCGCAGCCGGAGGGACCAAGCAGGGCCACGACCTCGCCCGGCTCGATGGCGAGCGACACGCCGTCGACGGCGACGGCCGAGCCGTAGCGGACCGTGAGGTTGTCGACGTCCAGGGTTCGCCCGGCGGGCGCGACCTGCGACGAAGCGGGCGCTGACGCTTGCACGATCTGCTTCCTTCCCCCTCGGCATAGGACGCAAGCGGCGTGCCAATACTCGGCGGTGGAAGGGTCGCGTGGAAGCCCAGTCCTGTCTAGGAAATGTCGCCGGCGGTTTCGCAAACAAGAAGGGCGCGCCGCTCGCGCGGGCGCGCCCTCTGAAGAACCGGCGGGAGGCGGGGCTTAGCCCAGCTTGCCCATCGCCACGGCCGTGTCGGCCATGCGGTTGGAGAAGCCCCACTCGTTGTCGTACCAGCTCATGACGCGCACCAGCGTGCCGTCCATGACCTTGGTCTGGTCCATGTGGAAGGTCGACGAGTGGCTGTCGTGGTTGAAGTCGATCGACACGTTGGGCTGGTCGGTCCAGCCCAGGATGCCCTTGAGCTGGTTGGCGGCGGCGAGCTTCACCGCCTTGTTGATCTCGTCCTTGTCGGTCTTGCGCTTGGCGACGAACTTGAAGTCGATCATCGAGACGTTGGGCGTCGGCACGCGGATGGCGACACCGTCGAGCTTGCCGTTCAGCTCCGGCAGCACCAGGCCGACCGCCTTGGCCGCGCCCGTCGAGGTCGGGATCATCGACAGCGCCGCAGCGCGGCCGCGGTAGAGATCCTTGTGCATGGTGTCGAGCGTCGGCTGGTCGCCGGTATAGGCGTGGATCGTCGTCATGAAGCCATGCTCGATACCGACCGCGTCGTTAAGCACCTTGGCGACCGGGGCCAGGCAGTTGGTCGTGCACGAGGCGTTGGAGACGACGATGTGGTCCTTGGTGAGCTTGTCGTGGTTGACACCGTAGACGACCGTCAGATCGGCATTGTCGGCCGGCGCGGAGACCAGCACGCGCTTGGCGCCGGCATCGATGTGGGCCGTCGCCGCCTTCTTGGAGGTGAAGAAGCCGGTGCACTCCAGGGCGAGCTCGACGCCCAGCGCCTTGTGCGGCAGCTTCGAGGGATCGCGCTCGGCGGTGACCTTGATCTTGCCGCGGCCGACATCGATCGTGTCGCCGTCGACCTTCACTTCGCCATTGAAGCGGCCGTGCACCGAGTCGAAGCGGAAGAGATGGGCGTTGGTCTCGACCGGGCCGAGATCGTTGATCGACACGACCTCGATGTCCTTGCGGCCAGATTCCATGATCGCTCGCATGACGTTGCGGCCGATGCGACCGAAGCCGTTGATTGCAACCCGAACAGCCATGTCTTCCTCCGTTATCTGCCGAGACGACGCGCTGCTTCCGCGATCGCCTCGGCGGTGATGCCGAAATGCTTATAAAGGTCGCCAGCCTTGGCCGACGCGCCGAAGCTCTTCATGCCGACGAAAGCGCCGCGCGAACCGAGCCAGCGCTCCCAGCCGAATCCCGATGCCGCCTCACAAGCTACCCGCACCGTGCCGTCGGCCCCAAGAACCTGTTGGTGATATGTTTCGTCTTGCGCGGCGAACAACTCCCATGACGGCATGGACACGACCGCCGCCTGGATGCCGTCCCTGGCAAGAAGATCGCGCGCGCCGAGGGCGAGGTGGGTTTCCGAACCCGACGCGATGAGCCGGACCGGGGCGGAAGCGTCGCCCGCCAGGATGTAGGCTCCGCGTGCGCAGAGGTTGCCGTCGCCGGCGTCGCGGATGGTTGGCAGGTTCTGGCGCGTCAAGGCGATGACGGTCGGCGTCTTCTTCGATTCGAGGGCGAGCTGCCAGCACTCGGCGGTCTCGATCGTGTCGGCCGGCCGCATCACCTGCAGGCCGGGAATGGCGCGCAACGCGGCCAGATGCTCGACCGGCTGATGGGTCGGGCCATCCTCGCCAAGACCGATCGAATCGTGGGTCATGACGTAGATCACGCGCAGGCCCATCAGCGCTGCCAGGCGGATCGAGGGCCGGCAGTAGTCGGTGAACACCAGGAAGGTGCCGCCGTACGGGATGATGCCGCCATGCAGCGCCATGCCGTTCATGGCCGCGGCCATCGCGTGCTCGCGGATGCCGTAATAGACGTAGCGGCCGGTGGCGTCGGCGCGCGTGTTGGCCTTCAGCGAGGCGGTCTTGGTGTTGTTCGAGCCGGTGAGGTCGGCCGAGCCGCCGACCGTGTCGGGCAGCACCGGGTTGATGACTTCGAGCACTTCCTGGCTCGACTTGCGCGTCGCCCACGAGGGCTTCTCGGCTGCGACCTTGGCCTTGAAGGCGTCGATCGCCTCGCCGACGGCGGCCGGGATGTCGCCCTTGATGCGGCGGTCGAACTCGACGCGGTCAGGCTCGGCCATCGCGGCGTGGCGCTTCACCCACTTGCGGCGGGCCGACTTGCCGCGCGCGCCGACCTTGCGCCAGGCGCTGAAGATCGGCTCGGGGACGTCGAACGGGCCGTGGCTCCAGCCGAGCTTCTCGCGGGCGCCGGCGACCTCGTCCTTGCCGAGCGGCGAGCCGTGGGTCGCGGCGGCGCCGGCCTTGGTCGGCGCGCCGAAGCCGATCACCGTCTTGCAGGCGATCATCGAGGGCTTGTCGGTGACGTTGCGCGCCTTGCGGATGGCGCGCTGGACAGCGTCAGGATCGTGTCCATCAACCGCCTGGACGTGCCAGCCGGCGGCGGCGAAGCGCTTCTTGTGGTCTTCCGAGGTGCTGAGCGAGGTTGGCCCGTCGATCGAGATGCCGTTGTCGTCGAACAGCACGATCAGCCGGCCGAGCCCGAGATGACCCGCCAAGGTGATCGCCTCCTGGCCGATGCCTTCCATCAGGCAGCCGTCGCCGGCGATGACGTAGGTGTAGTGGTCGACGATGTCGCGGCCGAAGCGCTCGGCCATCAGCCGCTCGGCAAGCGCGAAGCCCACGGAATTGCCCAGCCCCTGGCCCAGCGGGCCGGTGGTGGTCTCAATGCCGCTGGCATGGCCGTACTCGGGATGGCCGGCGGTCTTGCTGCCGAGCTGGCGGAAATGTTTCAGTTCATCGAGCGTCATGTCGGCGTAGCCGGTGAGATGCAGCAGCGAATAGAGCAGCATCGAGCCGTGGCCGGCCGACAGGATGAAGCGGTCGCGGTCGGGCCAGTGCGGCTCCGAGGCGTCGAACTTCATGAACTTGGTGAACAGCACCGTGGCGACGTCGGCCATGCCCATCGGCATGCCGGGGTGACCCGAGTCCGCCTGCTGCACGGCGTCCATGGCGAGAGCCCGGATGGCATTCGCCATGTCGCGGCGGGCGGCGATCTGATCGGTCATTTTGTGGGATGCCGGTACGGTTTTTTGAAACGGGGCGCAACATGCCGACCGCCCTTTGGCGCGTCAATGCGCAAAACCGCCGGCAAAGCCAACATCTAGCGCTCGCCGACGCTCCACAGGGCCAAGATGTTGACCACTCACCGGCGCTACACTTATCCTCCCGCGATGGAGCAGGTGCGGACGGGAGAGCAAACACCGCCCTCCGGCGGGGGAGCGATGTCCAAGGCAGCCAGCGCGAAGGAGCGCGTGGACGATGCGCTTCGCCGGCTGGAAACGATGCTGGACGAACGCCTGCAGGCGGAAGCCGGCCGTGCCGACGACCTGGCCAAGCGTCTCGATCGGCTCGAGCGCCAGCACGACGAGTTGAAGAAGGTGGCGCTGGAGGTCGAGGGCCGCCTCGAGCGCGCGATGGAGTACATCCGCTCGCTGCTGGCCGCCGACCAGAAGTGATCAACATAAGACATCCACGCTCAAGGATGCTTCGCACAGGCTGACGTGTCAGACTGTGCATCCCCTCGACGCCCAATAAGGGCGCAAAAAAAGGAGTAACGTGCGATGCCGGAGGTCTCGGTCCAGATCGCCAATCGTAACTATGAGCTCGCCTGTGGTGATGGCGAGGAAGAGCGGGTCCAGGAACTCGCTGCCTACGTCGACGAGAAGGTCGTCGAACTGCGCCGGCAACTGCCCGGCACCCCCGAAGTCAAACTGCTGGTGTTCGCGGCCCTGATCCTGGCCGACGAAAGCCGCGAGGCGCGCGGCATCGCCAAGGCAGCCGAGAGTGCCAAGGCGAGCGCCACCGACAGCGCCGAGACGCTGGCCACGGCGCTCGAGGACCTGATCACCTCGCGCGTCGACAAGATGAGCAAGAAAGTGAGCGGGGCGGCTTAGCTGCTCTTCCTCTTCCTCCCCCGTTCATACGGGGGAGGGTAGGGAGGGGGAAAGCCTCAGTGGTGATCGCGAGAATTTCAGATCTGAAATGCTCAATATCACCTCTGTGGCCTTCCCCCTCCCGGCCTCCCCCGTATGACGGGGGAGGTGAAGACGGCGCATTGCGGCACCCGCCCCCAGTCCCTACATTGAAGAGGGGCGGATTTCTGCGCGGTGCGTGGTTCGCTTAAAACCCCGGGGCCAAT
>DATGZZ010000545.1:0-11297 GCA_035296945.1 Reyranella sp. | reverse complement strand
GGCCGGCGCGGCGAAAGCCCAACCCCAGCAGCATCTGCTCGAAGGCAACGGCCGCCTGGTCGTCGATGGCGAACTCGATGAACTCGACGCCCAGGCACTTCGCCCGCGCCGGCATCGGGGTCAGGCCGGCAACGACCTGGCCGGAGCGGGCGTGCAGCCGATCGAGCAGATTGATGAGCGAGCGATGACCGTCGATCGCGACCTGGCGCGTCGAACCGCTGCGGAACTGGTCGTTGAAGATCTCCAGCGAGAACAGCCCGTCGAAGCCGGTGGCGGCGAGCGCATCCATGAAGTTGTCGAGCGGAAAGTCGCCCTGGCCGGGAAAATTGCGGAAGTGCCTGCTCCACGACAGGTAATCCATGTCGAGCCTGGGCGCGTCGGCGGCCTGGACAAGGAAGATGCGGTCGCGCGGGATGGCGCGGATGGCGGAAAGATCGGTGCCGCGCGCCAGGATGTGGAAGGTATCGAGCACCAGGCCGACCGCGGGATGGTCGGCGCGCCGCACCGCCTCCCAGGCGTCGCGGTAGTCGTTGATGTGCCGGCCCCAGGCCAGCGCCTCGAAGGCGACCCGCATGCCGCGGCGGGCGGCGCGGTCACCCAGCTCGCGCAGGTCGGCGGCGGCGCGGTCGATGCCGCCCAGGCTGTCGGGCGAGACGTTGGAGCAGACCATCAGGAGATCGCAATCCAGCGCTTCCATGACGTCGAACTTGCGCTCGGCGCGGGTCAGCGCGCGCTCGCGCAAGGCGGGCGGCATGCCCTCGAAATCGCGGAACGGCTGGAAGGTGATGGTACGCAGCCGGTAGTCTTCGATCATGCGCCGCACGTCGGCGGGCGAGCCGTTGAACGACAGAAGGTCGTTCTCGAACAGCTCGACGCGCTCGAAGCCTGCGTTGGCGATGGCTTCCAGCTTATCGTCGAGCGCACCGCTCAGGCAGACCGTGGCGATGGCTGTCTTCATGTCGGTCCTCCCGTCGCAGAAGCCGCATCGCGGGCAGCGCAGGCCGTTTCGAAGGTCCGCTTCATGCGCGCAACGTCGGGCACGAGGCCGGTGAAATGGCGGAAGGCGTCGACGGCCTGGTGCACGCACATGCCGCCGCCATTCATGGTGCGGCAGCCTTTCTTCTGGGCGGCCAGCACGAACTTGGTGTCGATCGGCGTGTAGATCACGTCGGCGACGAAATGATGCTTCTGGATCAGGCGCACCGGCAGCGGCAGGCCGGGATAGCCGGTCATGCCGACGGGAGTGGCGTTGACGATGCCCGCGACCTGCTCGGCGGCGGTCTCCGGATCGGTCAACAGCTCGCAGCGATCGGCGCCGAAGCGCATGATGAGATCGGCGCAGAGCCCGGTGGCGCGCGCCTGGTCCTGGTCGTAGATCCGCACCGTCGAGGCGCCCAGCGCCATCAGCGCCACGGCGACCGCGCGCCCTGCCCCGCCGGCGCCCAGCAGCAGCACCGGCTTGCCGCGCACCGCGTCCGCGCCGAAGGTCTCGATGAAGGCCTGACGGAAGCCCGAGCAGTCGGTGTTGTGGCCAGTGGTGCGGCCGCTCTTGTCGAACACCACCGTGTTGACCGCGCCGATTTCCGTCGCCTCGGTCGAGACCGCGTCGAGCAGCGGGATCACCGCCTCCTTGAAAGGATGGGTGATGTTGACCCCGGCGAAGCCCGCGGTACGGGCCGAGGCCAGCAAGTCCTCGAGACGGCGGCCCTGCAGGGTCGAGACGTCCATCAGGTGGTAATGGCCCGCGACGCCCGCCGCCGCGAAGGCATCCTCGTGCAGCGCCGGCGCCAGGGACTTCTGGATGTTGGTGCCGATCAGGCCGACGAGCATGCGTGACGTCATCGCGATGTCTCCTCTGTCGCTGGGGCCAGTCCGCCGCCCAGGAAGAGCTGGGCAATGCGCGGATCGGCCAGGATGTTGGCGGCGGTGTCCTCGATGCGGGTCTGGCCCTGCTCCAGCACCAAGCCGTAGTCGGAGATGGCCAGCGCCTGGCGGGCATTCTGCTCGATCATCAGGATCGACACGCCGGCGCTGCGCAAGTCCTTCAGGATCGAAAAGACTTCCTGGACCATCAGCGGCGACAGGCCGATCGAGGGCTCGTCGATCAGCATCAGCTTGGGTTCGAGCAGGAGGCCGCGCGCGACCTCCAGAAGCTTCTGCTGGCCGCCCGACAGGGTCGATGCCTGGGCGTTGGCCTTGTCGCGCAGCATGGGGAAGCGCGCCATCATCTCGTCCATGCGGCCGGCGAGCCGCGAGGTGTCGCTGAGGGCCACGCCGCCCAGCTCGAGATTGTGGCGGACCGAGAGCTCGGGGAAGAGATTACGACCCTGGGGCACGTAGGATACGCCGGCATCGAGCATGCGGCGCGGCTCGAAGGACGTGGTGTCGGCGCCATCGAATGTCACGCGGCCGGTGCGCACGCCCAAAAGCCCGAACACCGTCTTGAACAGGGTCGACTTGCCCGCCCCGTTGGGGCCGATCACCGTGGTGATGGCGCCGCGTCGGATGGCGGCGCTGACACCGTTCAGGATCGTCATCTTGCCGTAGCCGGCGACGACGCCGTCGAGGGTGAGGATGGCATCCTGCTGCGTACTTGGCGCCATGTCAGTGTCCCAGGTAGGCTTCGATCACTGCCGGATCGCGGCGCACCTCGGCGGGGGCGCCTTCGGCGATGATACGCCCCTCGGCCAGCACGATCAGCCGCGAGCACAGCGCCATGACGAACTCCATGTTGTGCTCGATCACGACGAAGGTGACGCCCGTCTCCCGGTTGATCGCCTCCAGCCGCTCCCTGAGGTCGGCCAGCATGGTCAGGTTGACGCCGCCGGCCGGCTCGTCGAGCAGCACCAGCCGCGAGCCCGACATGAAGGCCATGGCGGCGTCCAGAAGCTTCTGCTGGCCGTAGGACAGGCTGCCGGCCTTCTCGTCCTCGAGCCTTTTCAGGCGGAAGAAATCGAGCATGCGGTCGGCCTCGGCGCCCATGCCGGCGTCACGCGCGCCGAACAGGCGCGCAAGCCGCGAGCCGCGATGTTCCTGGCCGGCCAGGACCAGGTTCTCGCGCACCGTCAGCTCGGGAAAGACTTGCAGGAGCTGGAAGGTGCGGCTGACACCCAGGCGATTGAGGCGGGAGGGTCTGAGCGCCGTGACGTTGCGGCCGTTGACCCGGACAGTGCCGCGATCGGGCACGAGCTGGCCCAGGATGCAGTTGAACAGCGTCGACTTGCCGGATCCGTTGGGACCGATCACGCCCAGGATCTCGCCCTCGTGCACGTCGAAGGAGACGCCGCACACGGCCTGCACGCCGCCGAAGGACTTTTCGATGTCGCGGACCTCGAGCAAGGCGGTCATGAACGCGCCTTTCTGGCGAGCAGGCGAGCTGCAAGGCCGACGATGCCACCGGGGAAGAAGGCCATCATGACCATGACCAGCACAGCGTAGATCAGCAGGTAGTAGGTCTCCCAGGCGCGCAGCCATTCGGGCAGCAGCACGGCCACGCCCGCGCCGACGAACGGCCCGAGGAAGGTGCCGCTGCCGCCGATCACGACCATCAGCATGAAGAGCAGCGAGGGGCCGAGCGCGAACGGGCTGGGATCGATGAATTCGACCAGCGGGGCGTAGAGGCTGCCCGCCATGCCGCCGTAGGCGGAGCCCAAGGCGAAGGCCAGCAGCGTGTAGAGGCGGACATCGATGCCCAGGCTCTCGGCGCGCAAGGGGTTCTCGCGCAGCGCGGTGAAGGCCCGGCCCCACGGCGAGCGCACGATCCACCACAGCACGAAGGTCATGATGGCGGTGATGCCGAGCACGAACCAGTAGAAGCGGATGTGGTTGCGCAAGGGCCAGCCGAGGAACGACGGCCGCTCGATGTCGCGGATGCCCATGACGCCGCCGGTGATCCATTGCTCGTTGCGGAACACCAGCCAGCACAGGACCGAGAAGGCCAGGGTGACGAAGGCGAGATAGTGCTTCTGCACGCGCAGCGCCGGGAAGCCCAGCGCAATGCCGATGGTGAAGGTGAGCAGGCCCGAGGCTGCGAAAGCGACACCGAAGGGCACGCCCGCCTTGGTCACGATGGCGGTGAGGTAGGCGCCGATGCCGACGAAGGCGGCCTGCGCCAGAGTCTCCTGCCCGGCATAGCCCACGATCAGGTTGACGCCCATGGCCGCGATCGCCGTCACCAGCCACAGGGTAAGAATGTAGGTGCCGTAGCGGCGCAGGCCGGGATACGGCACGCCGACCTCGTTGAGATCGACCGGGGCCAGGGCCAGCAGCACCAGCAACACCAGGCCGAGCAACAATGCGGCGCGCGTGCTCATACCGCCCGCTCCTCGCGGCGGCCCAGCAGGCCTTGGGGACGAAACAGGATGACCAGGACCAGCAGGATCAACGGGATAGCTTGCCGGTAGGCCGTCGAGACGTAGGCGGCGGCCAGGTTGTCTAAAACGCCGATCAGAAGGCCGCCGGCGATGGCGCCGCGCACCTGGTTGAAGCCGCCGACGATCGCGGCCACGAAGGCGATCAGGCCCAACGTCTCGCCGTTGGAGAACTTGGCGAGGTAAATCGGCGAGACCAGCAGCGAGGCCATGGCGGCCAGCGCCGCATTGATCAGGAAAGTGTAGAGGATCATGCGCTCGACCGGCACGCCCAGGATGCGGGCCACGGTCGGGTTCTGCGCCGTCGCCTGCATCTGCCGGCCGGTGCGCGTGCCGGCCAGGAACCATTGCAGCAGGACGATGGTGACCAGCGCCACGGCCAGCACGCCGAGCTGGGCCAACGATACCGACACGCCCGCCACGGTGATCAGCGTGTCAGGCAGCAAGGTCGGGAAGGTCTGCGCCTCGGCGCTGTAGAAATCCTTCACCGATTCCTTCAGCAGGATGCTGAGCGCAATGGTCGAGATCACGAGCGGCAGCACGCCGCGGCGGATCAGGGGGCCCACGATGACGTAGCGGAAGGCCACGCCCAGCAGCAGCATCGAGGCCAGGATGGCGAGCACCAGCGCCGGTACGAACGGCACGCCGAACCAGCGCATGGCGATCAGCGCCAGGAAGGCCGGCACCATGACGAACTCGCCCTGCGCGAAGTTGATGGTCTGCGAAGTTTGCCACAGCAGCGTGAAGCCGATCGCTGCCAGGGCATAGATCGCGCCGGTCGCCAGTCCCGAGATCAGGAGTTGGAGGAAGTCGGTCATGTCTTTGGAAACAGCACTCCACGCTCCTCTCCCCCGCTAGGGGGAGAGGTTGGGTGAGGGGGATACGCACGTCGCTGCCCCCTCACCTAGCCTCTCCCCCTAGCGGGGGAGAGGAACATGAGTCGCGGCAGTCATTTCTTCAGCTTCGGCAGCGTCTCGGTGATGACCTGCTTGCCGTCCTTGACCTCGCCCAGGAACGAGATGCGGTCGATCTCGCCGGTGTCGTCCCAGGTCGCCTCGATCAGGATGCCGGGCACCTTGTCGGGGGTGATGGTCATGCCGCGCAGGGCCGCGGCGATCGCCTTGCCGTCGAGCTTGCCCGCCTTCTCGGCCGCCGCCTTGATCATGTAGGGCGCGATGTAGCCCTTCACGCCGTTATGGTCAGGCTTGGACTTGTACTTGGCCTCGTACTTCTTGCCGAACTCCTGGATGGCCGGCACCGGCGCATCGACGGTGAGGCCGACATGGCCCTTGACGCCGTTGGCAGCGTCGCCCGCAAGGTCGATCACCTTCTGGCCGAGCAGCGTGGTCTCGCCGATCAGGGGCTTGTTCAGGCCCTGCTTCTTGGCCTCGCGCAGGAAGCGCGCGCTCTCCTCCTCGTTCAAGTAGACGAAGATCGCGTCGGCGTTGGCGCCCTTGAGCTTGATGACGTCGGCCGCGAAGTCGGCCTGGCCGGCCTCGGTCGAGATGTCGGCCACGACCTTGATGTCGCGCGCGCCGAGCTCCTTGATGATGGCGTCGCGGCCGCCCTTGCCGAAGTCGTTGTTCACATAGACGACGGCGACGTTCTTGGCCTTCACGATGTCGCGCAGGTAGTTGGCGATCTTGGGCATCGACACGTTCTGGCCGAACGAGGTGCGGAAGATGTATTTGGAGCCCTGCGCCGTGAGGTTGCCGGCCTCGCCGCCGATCACCTGCGGCACCTCGGCGTCGGCCGTCATCTTCAGGGTGGCGCTGACCGAGCCCGAGTAGATCGGCCCGAAGATCGCGACCGGCTTGTCGTCCAGCGCGCGCTGCATGGCGGCGCGGGCTTTGCCGGGGTCGCTCGCGGTGTCGATGAACTCGAGCTTGATCTTCTTGCCCAGGATGCCGCCCGAGGCGTTGATCTCCTCGACGGCCATGCTGGAACCGTTCTTCCACATGGCGCCGACGGTGGCGCCGCCGCCGGACAGCTCGATGATGTTGGGTATGACGATTTCCTGGGCGAAGCCCGCAGGCGCCCATAGGCCGCCGATGGCGAGACCTGCCAATGCCAGTGTCTTGCGCAGCATGTTTCCTCCGTTCTTGGTCTTGCGTTACTGCTCCCCGCGGATTGATGCCGGAAGAGAAAAGTAACGTCCATGATCAAGACTTCGGTTTGCGCAAACCTGAAGTTACTTTTTTGCCGGAGCCGGTTTTACCGCCATGAAGCGCTTCCATCTCTTGCCGGAGCAGCGCGATGAAGTGCTCGCAGTAGCTCGACAGGATGGCGTCGCGACGGAACGCGATATAGGTCTGGAACTCCGTTGATTCGATGATCGGCAGGGCTGCGATGTTCGGCCAGGTGCCGGCGGCCAGGGTGAATTCGTCGATCACCGCGATGCCGAGCCCACGTCCGACCAGAGCGCACACCATGGTGCCGAAACGCGCCTTGATCGTGACCTCGTAGGTGAGGCCCAGCCGCGCAAAGATGCCGGCCATGATGCGGCCGTAGGGATCGTTGGGATCGATGCCGATCAGCGGATGGCGCACGATATCGGCGGCCGAGATGCGATTCTTGCGCGCCAGCGCATGGCCCTCGGGCACGATGCAAAACAGCCGGCCCATGGCCAGCGGCTCGAAGGTCATCATGGGATGCTCGAAACGCGAGCTCATGGCGACGGCCTCGCCCTTTCCCAGCAGGATGTAGTCGAGCGCCTCCTCGAACTTCAGCACGTCCATGTCGATCAAGAGGTTGGGGAAGCGCTGGCGCACGCCCTCGATGGCGCGCGGCACCATGACGTTGGAGATGCTGGGCACCGAGCCGATCCTGAGCTCGGAGTCCGCGCCCTGCGACAGGCGGCGGATGACGTATTGCAGGTCGCCGACCTTGTCGTAGACGGCGTTGACCTGGTTGAAGATGTCACGCGCCTCGGGGCTCGGGGTGTAGCGGCCATGGCGGCGACTGAACAGCTTCAGGCCGAGCATGGTCTCGGCATGCTTCATGACGCGGCTGATGCCCGGCGAGGAGACGTTGAGCAGGCGCGCCGCCCCGCCCACCGTTCCGGTCACCATGATGGCCCTGATGACCTCGATCTGGCGCAGCGTCAGCATGCCGGCCGAGCATAGGGCAGGCGACGGCCGCTATCGACCGGCTCGATCCGGGGATAGACTGGGCGCATGAGAGTACGCTTGGACTGGCTGCAGGGCCTTTTCGAACCCGCCGCGTCGGAGGCGCGAAAGCCGCTGTCTGTCGGCATCGGCTATTGCCCCGGCTGCGATGGCTTGCGTGCCAGCAACAGCCTGACCTGCAACCACTGCGGCAACACCGATCCGGTCACGGCCGACGCTTGACTGCGCTACCGCTCCGCCGCGTTGCGGCGGCCTTCGAGATAGTCTTGCGCTGGGGGCGCGCCACTCCAGTGGCGCGTCTTCTCATGCTCTTTAGGACTGCCGGCTTCCAGCCGGCCTCACGACTATGAGCCGGCTGAAAGCCGGCGGTCCGGAAGACATGACGCGCCACTGGAGTGGCGCGCCCCCAGCACTAAAGCATCCCGCCGGCGAGATTGTCGAACTTCGTCCTGATCTCGTCGACGGTCGGTACCTTGTCCGCCTCGAGCTCGGGATATTCCTTGGCGAGGTCGTGGCGGTCGAACTCGTCGAGATGCAGGTCGGCGGTGCTGTGGTCGTGCGGCAGGGCGCTCAGCGCATTGTGCAGGTGGAAGATCTGCCAGCGCGCCGGCATCTCGTGGCGCAACGCCTCGAGCCGGACCAGGCGTTCCTCGAAACGCTGCATCACCTTCTTGCGTTCTTCCGACATGGCTGACCTCCCAGTTGTTGTTACGCCGGCAGCAGGTTCAAGCGACGCAGCAGCTCCTTCTCCTCCTCGTAGGTCTTGGCCATCGCCGCCTTGTAGGCGGGCCCATCGAGCAGGATCAGCGGCTGGTCCATGTTCTCAAGGAATTTCAGGTGCTCGGGTTCCTGCGCGGCGGCGCGAAAAGCGTCGGCCAGCACGGCAACCACGGCGGGATCCATGCCCTTGGGACCGATCAGGCCGCCCGGACTGTCGATGACCACGTCGATGCCCAGCTCCTTCACCGTCGGCACGTTGGGGAAGCGCTTGGCGCGCTGGGCGGTGAAGACGGCCAGCAGCCGCAACTGCCCGGCCTCGACCATCGGCGCCCAGCCCGAGGACTCCGAGGCGAAGTCGATCTCGCCGCCCAACAGGGCGCGCAGCGTGTCGGCCGTGCCGCGATAGGGCGCGTGCGTCCAGCTGAGCCCGCCCTGGGCGAGGCCGACCCGCTCCATGGCGAGATGCTGCGTCGAGCCGATACCGAGCGTGCCCCAGTTCAACTTGCCGGGATTGGCCTTGGCGTAGGCCAACAGCTCGGGCAGCGTCTTCCATGGCGCATCGGCCTTCACCACCACGCCCATGATGAAGCCCGTGATCTGCAGGATGTAAGTGAGATCGTTGATCGGATTGTAGGTCAGCTGCTTGTTCAGGAGCGGCTGGCGCAGCACGCTCATATGCATCTGCGAGATCGTGTAGCCGTCGGGCTTGGCCTCCTGCAGCGCGATCGCGCCCATGATGCCCGAGGCGCCCGCCTTGTTGTCGACGATGACCTGCTGGCCGAGCTTCTTGGACACCGACTGCGCCAGGATGCGGAAGCCCGCATCGGCCGGCCCGCCCGCCGCCCACGGGATGATCAGCCGGATCGGCCGGTCCGGAAACTTTGCCTGCGCCCGCACAGGCCCGGCGGCTGCGAATGGCAAGGCGGACACACCAACGAGGGCGGCCCGTCGCGTAAAGCGATTCATGCTTCTTCTACTCCCTGTCCCCACGGACTCTGATCACGGGCCCGTGCAAGGGGCAAGCCACGGCGCGCATCCTGGTCGGCGGAATTCCGTTGCCCGGTCCCGGGCTTGCGCTTAACGTCCGCGGAAAGGTCCTGCGTCAAGCGGGATGAGATCAGGGAGGCTTAAAAAGAGTACCACGGGGATCGGATGCCATCGCACGACCGCGCTGCTCAAGCGCCGCGGCGAGGCCAAGATTCCAACAGTCGCGCCCTTAACGATTCCGACATTGCACCAAAGGCTCCATCAAAAGGGGCCGCCTGGGAGGCAACAATGGACGGGAAGGCAAGACGAGACGCGTTTGGCCGCCGGGAACTGCTGGTTCTCTCGGCATTGGGCCTTGTTGCCGGTGCTCCACGCACGGCCTTCGCCGGCAGCCCGCAGGGGCAACTGATCTGGGCGGTGCATTTCTCGCTGGCACCCACCTGGTTCGATCCGGCCGAGACGCCGGGCATGATCACGCCCTTCCTGTTGATGTACGCGCTGCACGACGCGATGGTGAAGCCGATGCCCGGCAACGCCGCCGAGCCGTGCCTGGCCGACGCCTGGAAGATGGCGCCGGATGGTCTCAGCTACGAATTCACCGTGCGTGCCGGAGCGAAGTTCCACAACGGCGAGCCAGTGACGGCGGAGGACGTGAAGTTCTCCTTCGAGCGCTACAAGGGCACGTCGGCGGCACTGATGAAGGAGCGCGTGGCGGCGGTCGAGACGCCGGACGAGCGGCGCGTGCGCTTCGTGCTGAAGAAGCCGTGGCCCGACTTTTTGACGTTCTACAGCTCGGCCACCGGCGCGGGATGGATCGTGCCGAAGAAGTACGTCCAGCAAGTCGGCGAGGACGGCTTCAAGAAGGCACCGGTCGGCGCCGGACCCTATCGCTTCGTCTCCTTCACGCCCGGCGTCGAACTGGTGTTCGAGGCCTTCGACGGCTACTGGCGCAAGGTGCCGGCGGTGAAGCGGCTGGTCTTCAAGGTCGTGCCCGAGGAGGCGACGCGGCTGGCGGCGCTGAAGCGCGGCGAGGTCGATCTCGCCTACTCCATCCGCGGCGAGCTCGCCGAGGAGCTACAGAAGTCGCCCGGCCTGTCGCTGAAGCCGGTGGTGATCCAGGGTACCTTCTGGCTCTACTTCCCCGACCAGTGGGACACCAAGTCGCCGTGGCATGACCAGCGCGTGCGCGACGCCGCGCGACTCGCCATCGACTGCAAGTCAATCTCCGAGGCGCTGACACTCGGCCACTCGCCGATCACCAACAACATCATCCCCGACAGCTTCGACTTCTACTGGAAGGCGCCGGCGGCGGCCTACGATCTCGCCAAGGCCAAGAAGCTCTTGGCCGAGGCGGGCTTCCGCAACGGCTTCGATGCCGGGGACTACTACTGCGATTCCTCCTACGCCAATCTCGGCGAGGCGGTGCTGAACAACCTCCAGGAAGCCGGCATCCGCGTGAAACTGCGGCCGCTGGAGCGCGCCGCTTTCTTCAGCGCCTATTCCGAGAAGAAGCTGAAGAACATCATCCAGGGCTCATCGGGTGCCTTCGGCAATGCCGCGACACGCCTGGAATCCTTTGCGGCCAAGGGCGGAGCCTACGTCTACGGCAGCTACCCCGAACTCGACACGCTGTTCGCCGACCAGGCGGCCGAGCTCGACGTCGCCAAGCGCACCGCCATGCTGCAGCGCATCCAGCAGATCCTGCACGAGAAGTCGGTCTACGCGCCGATCTGGCAGCTCGCCTTCATCAACGGCCTCGGCAAGCGCGTGGGCGAATCCGCCCTCGGCCTGATCCGCGGCCATGCCTATTCCGCACCGTATGAGGACGTGACCATCAAGCAGACCTGACACGACGTTACAGGGAGTGGCCCATGCGTTCGTTCCGACGTCACCATGGAATTCCCAATCCGCGCGCGACGCGTCGCGAGCTGCTGGGCCTCGCTGCGCTCGGTGTCCTGGCGGCCGGCACGAAACCGGCCAAGGCCGCGAATGGCCAGCTCGTCTATGCCTCGCACATCTCGCTGGCGCCGACCTGGTTCGATCCGGCGGAAACGCCGGGCATCGTCACGCCCTTCATGCTGCTCTACGCCCT
>DATGZZ010000544.1:0-4535 GCA_035296945.1 Reyranella sp. | reverse complement strand
GCGCATCGCCGCTCCTCCCACCACAAACCCCTGCTTCTACGGCATCGACACGCCCGAGCGCGACAAGCTGCTCGCCTCGCGCTACGACGTCGCCGGCATGGCGAAGTTCATCGGCGTCGATTCGCTGGCCTTCCTGTCGATCGACGGCCTCTATCGCGCCATGGGCCTGCCCGGCCGCGATCCGGCCAACCCGGGCTTCTGCGACGCCTGCTTCACCGGCGACTATCCGATCTCGCTCGACGACGTGGTGGGCGTCGAGGATCGCCAGCTCTCGCTGCTGGTCGAATCGGCCTGAGGCCTTCCCCGTGACTGCGGCTTCTCCTGGTCGCCTGGCCGGTCGTCTGGCGCTGGTCACCGGCGCCTCGCGCGGCCTCGGCGCCGCGGCGGCACTGGCCTTCGCCCGCGAAGGCGCGCATTGCGTCCTGGTCGCGCGCACCGTGGGCGGGCTGGAAGAGCTCGATGACAGGATCAAGGCCCAAGGCGGCGCGGCCACCCTGGTGCCGCTCGACGTCACCGACGGCCCGGGCATCGACCGCCTGGGTGCCGCGCTCTACGAGCGCTTCGGCCGCCTCGACGTGCTTTTGGGCAATGCCGGCATCCTCGGCGTCCTCTCGCCGATCGGCCATATCGATCCTGCCGTGTTCGAGCAGGTGATGGCGGTGAACGTGACGGCCAACTGGCGGCTGATCCGGTCGCTCGATCCGCTGCTGCGCCGCTCCGACGCCGGCCGCGCGATCTTCGTGACCTCGGGCATTGCCAACAAGGGCGTGCCCTACTGGAGCGCCTATGCCGCGAGCAAGGCGGCGCTCGACGTGCTGGCCACCACCTACGCCGCCGAGGTCGCCCACACCGCCGTGCGGGTCAATCTCTACAATCCCGGACCGATGCGCACGAGCATGCGTGCCCAGGCCTTCCCGGGCGAGCCAACCGAGCAGCAGGTGCCGCCCGAGGCGCATGCCGAGGGGCTGATCCGGTTGGCCCTGCCGTCGTGCACTCTGAACGGCCAGTGGGTCGCGGGCGACGCCGCCCTATCTTGACGCCTTGGTCACGTCGGCGCTCTGGATGCCGACCTTCATGATGCCGTCGATCGCACCATCGACGCAGAATTTGAAGGGCGCGGCGTCCTTCCATTTGCCGACCTTGGCCTCGGACAATGCCGGCGTCGTCCGCGTGTTGCGCAGGCACTCGTCGAATGCCTGGCCGTGACCGACATCGCCGAGCAGGCTCTGCACCTTGGAAAGCAACGACGAGTACGGACCGCCGTCGGATAGCCAAGCCAGATAATCCGAGAGGGAGCCCAGCGCGACCAGCAGGTGGCCGGTGTCAGGGGTCCCGGAATTGCGTTCGAAGCGGTCGATGTAGGTGATCACAATATTCAGGGCCGCGTCCGCGTTCGACGGATCGAGATCGATGGCACGCCGATATTTGACGTTAGCCTCCTCGAACTTGCCGCTGGCGCGAAGGATGTTGCCCCAGTCCAGCAGTTCGCTCGCCGACGCCGGCACCTTGGCTTCCGCGGCCGCGTATCTGGCTGCGGCCCTCGCGAGCTCAGCGAGCTCGGCCTTGTCGTCCGCCACGGTGATCCTGCCGGACTTCGTCCGGCGATGCGCGTCGATCATCCACTGCCGATAGATCAACAAACCTTCGAGACGGCTCACCAGTGCATCGAGGCTGGGGCTGCGCGCCTTCGGGAGCTGCTGGAGCTGCTCGGCCGCTTCGGCAAAGGTCATGTCGGCGATGTCCAGGCGCTTCTGCAGCAGCGAGGTGGGATCGTCCACCCATTCCATCGGCGGCGTCGTCTGGTGGATGATGATGCCCTTCAACAGAAACGCCTTCATCAGGACCGCGACGGCCGTGGGCGAATCCTGCATCTGACGCTGCGAATCGCGGAAGCGGCCGATTGCCTGGTCGATTTCGGAGAGCTGCTGCTGAAGGCCGGCACCAACCAGCGCCTTGGCGCGTGCCATGTGGATCTGGCCGAAGATGTAGGGCACCCAGCGCAGATCCGCCTTGTTGGTGCTGCTCATCATCTTGGCGATGAGCTTCTGGGTCTTGCGGAAGCTGCAGCGGTCCCGGCGATTGTTGATACGATGCTGCTCGCGATGCAGGTCGGGCATGTCGGCGAGCCCGGCATCGAGCTCCTTGCACTCGGCCTCTTCGCGCTGGAACATGTAGGATGCCGCCGTCTTGGGATCGATGAAGGCGATCGCGCTGACGGCAATGCACTCGTAGATGGCGTCGAGCGTGTCGTCGCCTTCCGTCGGACAATTGGCCATCGATCCGTGGTCGCCCGCCAGGCTCATCACCGCCGCGTATTTGCCGTCGCCCCGTCGCGTCAGCGCCGAGCGCAGCGTCACCGGCGCCAGCCCGAACAGGGCCACCACTTCCCGCGCGGCGTTGCGCACGCTGAGCGGCGCGCCCGGGATCTGCAGGTCGACGGGACGGACGCCGTCGTCGACATGCAGCCGCCGCCACTCCTGCACGCCCGAACGCTGGATGCGGTCGAGCTGGCGGGCGATCTGCTGGGCGGCGAGCTCGGGCATCGGCGCGTCGGGCGCGTCCGTCGCCTTGACCACGACAGGATCGATGGCGATGCCGCCCATCGCCAGCTCGCGTACGATCGCGGCCAGCACGATGACGACGATCGCTCCTACCCCCGCAGCCACCAGGACCTTGCGCAGGCCGTCGAACCAATTGGCGACACGCTCGAACCGCGTCGGTGCATCCGGCATCTGAGTCCCCCCGTGATGCCAAGGCCGCCCGCCCGATCTGGAGTGCGGCAATGTTGGGGCTTACCGCAATGCAGGCGAGCGATCTGTGAGAAATCGCACACTGCGTGCGCGGTCATCCGGCTAGCGCTTTTTGGAACGACTCGCGAAGGGGTTCTTCGATTTGCGCATGGTGAGCCGGATCGGCACGCCTGGCAGGCCGAAATCGTCGCGCAGCCGGTTCATCAGGTAGCGCAGATAGTCGTCGCCCAGATCCTCGGGCAGGCTGACCTGCAGCACGAAGGTCGGCGGCCGCCGCTTGATCTGGGTCATGAAGCGCAGCCGGATGCGGCGGCCCTTGGCCAGCGGCGGCGGATGCAGCGTCTCCATCTCGCGCAGCCAGCGATTGAGCTTGGGCGTCGGCACGCGCTTGTTCCAGACGTCGTAGGTCGTGAACACCGCCGGCATCAGCCGGTCGAGGCCGCGGCCGTTCAGCGCCGAAAAGCCGACGATCGGCACGTCCTTGACCTGGGCGAACGACGCCTCCAGCCGGTCGGTGAGCTTGCGCCAGGCCCGGCTCGCGCCCGCCTGGTCGTCGGCCAAGAGATCGGTCTTGTTGACCGCGATCACCAGGGCGCGGCCCTCGTCGATCACCCGGCCGGCAATGGTGAGATCCTGCTTGTCGGCCATGTCGGCGGCGTCGAGGACCACGACCACGACATCGGCCAGCCGGATGGTGTCGAGCGTGTCGGCCACCGATGCGGCCTCGAGCTTGGCATCGATGCGGCTGCGCCGGCGCATGCCCGCGGTGTCGACCAGACGCACCGCCCGGCCCTTCCATTCCCATTCGACGCGGATGGCGTCGCGCGTGATGCCGGCCTCAGGCCCGGTCAGCACCCGCTCCTCGCCGACCAGCCGGTTGAGCAGGGTCGACTTGCCGACATTGGGCCGGCCGACGATCGCCAGCAGCAACGGCCGCTTGGGGTCGACCGCTTCGTCTTCGTCGTTACCCTCGGCTTCCTCGTCCTCCTCGGGCATCGGCTCGATGTACCTGGCCAGCGCCTCGTGCAGGTCGCTCAGGCCCTCACCGTGCTCGGCCGACACCGGGATGGGATCGCCCAGTCCCAGCGCGTGCGCCTCGGCCAGGCCCTGCTGGCCGGCGCGGCCCTCGCACTTGTTGGCGACCACGATCACCTTGTCGGCGCGCTTGCGCAGCCAGCCGGCGAAGCTCTCGTCGAGCGGCACGACGCCCGCCCGCGCGTCGATCAGGAACAGCACGGCATCGGCGCTGTCGATCGCCCGCTCGGTGAAGCGGCGCATGCGCGCCTCCAGCGCCTCGCCGCCCGTCGTCTCCCAGCCCGCGGTATCGAGCAAGGTGAAGGCAAGATCGCCGAGCTGGGCCGGCGCCTCGCGCACGTCGCGCGTCACGCCCGGCGTGTCGTCGACGATGGCGCGGCGCTTGCCGACCAGGCGGTTGAACAGGGTCGACTTGCCGACATTGGGGCGGCCGACGATGGCCACCCGCGAGAGCGATGGCTTGTTGTCAGCGGAGGGCAATGAGCCGCCCTGAGTCGGTCAAGACGTAGATCGTGCGGTTGGCGATCACCGGTCCGAGCCGGACGGGAGCGCGCAGATCCATCTTGCCCAGGATCTCGCCGGTGTAGGGCGAGACGGCCAGAAGCTCGCCCAAGGTGCCGGCGATCAGCAGGCGGTCGCCGGCCAGAACCGGGCCGGACCACAGGACCGGCCGCTTGCGCGCCTCGTCGTGGTACTGCGTGAGCGGCGTCACCCATTTGATCTTGCCGCCATCGCGCGACAGCGCCGCGA
>DATGZZ010000543.1:0-3281 GCA_035296945.1 Reyranella sp. | reverse complement strand
GATGCTCGAGGACGAGCGGCAGTTCGCGAGCCTCCATGGGGCGCTCAAAAGCGCTGGCGTCGCCTTCGAATCGCTGAGCGACTCCGAATGCAAGGGCCGAGGACTGGGACGCGCCACGCGCGTCGTCGAACCGAGCATGGGGGCGACGCTGGAATTCTACTTGCTGCCCTCTGCTACCAGGCCTCAGCCCTTTTTGCCGACATTGGCCAAGATCCAGCGGCTGGGCCACGTCGTCTGGGCAACGCCGCACTACGACGAAGCCAATGCCTTCTTCCGCGACGTGCTGAGGTTTGTGGAGTCCGACCGCCTCGGCGAGGGCATCACCTTCTACCGCGCCTTTCCCAACCCCTATCATCATGGCATCGGCGTTGGCCGCAGCGCGCGCAATCACTTCCATCACCTGAACTTCATGGTCACCGAAATCGATGATATCGGCCGCGCCCTGGCGCGCTTCAGGGCGAAAGACGTGGCCGTCGTGTTCGGGCCCGGCCGCCATCCCGCATCGACCAGCGTATTCCTGTATTTTCTCGACCCCGACGGCATGACGTTGGAATACAGCTTCGGCATGGAGGAATTTCCCGAGGCCAACCCGCGTGCTGCGCGTCGATTGGAACCGACGCCGCTCAACTTCGACTCCTGGGGCTCCTATCGTGATCCGCGGATGTCGACGACAGGCGAGATTGCTGCTTACAAGGTCACTGGCGCCGTCAACTAGGCCGGCTCGCGCTGCCAGCGATACCGGACGTCCGGCATCTTTTCCTCGTTGTCGTGGCCATCGGTCAGCCGGATCGCCTTGAAGCCGTGCCGTTCATAGAACCGGCGGGCATAGGTGTTCGCCTGGAAGCACCAGAGCTCCAATGCCGCCTCGCCCGATCGCTTGGCGCCTTCGATCAGGAGGCTGCCGGGACCTGTGCCGATGAAGTCCGGATGGGTGTAAAGCATCCGCACCTCCTCGCTCTGCTGCGCCAGGAACGCGGCGATGCCGCTGGCTCCTTCAGCGACGGTGACGGCGCATTCCTTGAGGACCACGTTCTCGATGAACCAGCGATCCTCCTCTTCCGTGTGCAGCATCGGCAGGAAGGTGAGCAGGCGGAAGGACGGCGAGAATACCCGGGCGATCGCCGCCGCGTCGTTGGCCGTCGCCGGCCGGGTTGAGAAATTCGCCATCGCGGCATATTGAACCCGCTGCACATGCGCGTCGATCTCTTCGACTTCGACCTCCCCGACGAACTCATAGCCCAGCGGCCCGTCCATCCGCGCGACGCCGCACGCCTGCTCGACGTCACGCCCGATGGCCGTCACGACCGCACGGTGCGCGACCTGCCGGCGCTGCTGCGGCGTGGCGACCTGCTGGTCTTCAACGACACCAAGGTGATCCCGGCGCGCCTCAGGGGCGTACGGGGCGGCACGGCCGGCCGGCAGGATGTCGCGGTCGAGGCCCTGCTGATCCGCGACCTGGGCGGCGGTCGCTGGCTCTCCTTCAGCCGTCCGACCAAGCGCCTGCGGCCGGGTGACGGCATTGCTTTCACGGGCTTTCGCGCCACGGTCGAAGCCAAGAACGAGGACGGCTCGATCGTCCTCGCCTTCGACACGACGGGACCGGGCTTCCTCGCAGCCCTCGAGCACAGCGGCGCGGTGCCGCTGCCGCCGTACATCCGCGGCGGCGTGGCCGATGCGCAGGACCGCGCCGACTACCAGACCATGTTCGCTCGCTACGATGGGTCGGTCGCCGCCCCCACTGCCGGCCTGCACTTCACGCCGGAGCTTCTGGCCTCGCTGGCCGATGCCGGCATCGCCACGGCGAGCGTCACCCTGCATGTCGGCGCCGGCACCTTCCAGCCGGTGCGCGTAGACGACACCGATGCCCACACCATGCATGCCGAATGGGGCGAGGTGCCGTTGGCCACCGCCCAGGCCGTGGCCGAGGCGCGTACCCGCGGCGGCCGCGTCATCTCGATCGGCACGACGGCGCTGCGCCTTCTCGAAACGGTGGCGCGCGACCACGATGGAGCGGTGACCGCGTGGACCGGCGAAACCGATATCTTCATCGTGCCGGGCTTTCGCTTCCGCGCCGTCGACCTGCTGCTGACCAACTTCCACCTGCCGCGTTCGACGCTCTTCATGCTGGTCGCGGCCTTTGCCGGGCTGGAACGCATGAAGGCGGCCTATGCGCACGCCGTGCGCGAGCGATACCGCTTCTATTCCTACGGCGATTGTTGTTTGTTGCGGCGATGAGTCTCTCCTTCGAACTGCTGGGCACCGACGGCGCCGCGCGGCGCGGCCGCATCGGCACGGCGCACGGCACGGTCGAGACGCCGGCCTTCATGCCGCTTGGCACCGGCGGCACCGTCAAGGCCATGCTGCCGCAGTCGGTCGCCGAGACCGGAGCGGAGATCGTGCTGGGCAACACCTTCCACTTGATGCTGCGCCCGGGCGCCGAGCGCGTGGCGGCCCAGGGCGGCCTGCACAAGTTCATGAACTGGCCGCGGCCCATCCTGACCGATTCTGGCGGCTTCCAGGTGATGTCGCTAAAAGACCTGCGCAAGCTCGATCCCGACGGCGTCACCTTCCGCTCGCCGTTCGACGGCTCGGAGCATCGCCTGACGCCCGAGCGCTCGATCGAGATCCAGCATCTGCTCGATACCAACATCACCATGTCGTTCGACGAATGCACGAGCTGGCCGGTCGAGCAGGACGCCGCCGCCTTCTCCATGCGGCTGTCGATGAAATGGGCCGAGCGCGGCAAGCGTGCCTTCGCCGACCGGCCGGGCTACGGCCTGTTCGGTATCGTGCAGGGCAGCGTCTTTCCCGACCTGCGGGCCGAAAGTGTCAAGGCGCTCAGTGCCATCGGCTTCGACGGCTATGCGGTGGGTGGCCTCGCCGTCGGCGAGGGCCAACAGGCGATGTTCGGTGTCCTTGATGTGACAATGCCGATGCTGCCCGCCGAGCGGCCGCGCTACCTGATGGGCGTGGGACGGCCGGCTGATATCGTTGGCGCCGTGAAACGCGGCATCGACATGTTCGACTGCGTGCTGCCGACGCGCGGCGGCCGCACGGCGCAGGCCTTTACGCGCCGCGGTGAGCTCAATCTGCGCAACGCCCGCCATCGCGACGATCACCGGCCGATCGACGAGCAGTGCGCCTGTCCCGCCTGCCGGCATCACAGCCGCGCCTATCTGCATCACCTGATCCGCGCCGAGGAGATTCTCGCGGCGATGCTTCTGACGTGGCACAATCTGCAGTACTACCAGGACATCATGCGCGGCCTCAGGGGCGCCATC
>DATGZZ010000542.1:0-19478 GCA_035296945.1 Reyranella sp. | reverse complement strand
GAGGAGCGCAGCGACCTCGCCAACGGAGGGGCCGGCGGCATTGACCACGACGTCGGCGCGAACGGCCGATGAAGCCTCTTCGCCTTTCACCGTGAGATCGAGGGCCGCCGCCTGCTCGATGGCGATCACGCGCCCCTGAATGACCCCGCCGCCGCGTGCGCGAATGCCCTTGAGCATGTGGCTGCCCAGCTGCTGTCCGCTGATGTCGCCGGCGCGTCGGATGTGCAGGACGGTCGCGACCTCGCGGTCGAAGCTCGGGAAGCATCGCCCGATGAGGCGTCTGTCCTGGAGGACGTCGACACCATCCGGCGCTGTCCGCCAGTCCGCCGATTCGGCCGGCCGGTAAGTCGATGGCGACCCCGCCTTGTGGACGCGGATCTTGGCGGCGCCCTGCGGCCCGTAACCCTCATGGAGCTGGCGCAACAACAGTTCGGGATCGGCCTGGCGCGTCGCCAGCGCATAGCCGCGCCGCGTCATGTGCAGCCGGTTGTCGCTCTCCCTGGCGACGGTCTCCATGAGGTCGATGCTGTAGTCGGTGAACGCCGTCATCACCGGATGCGGCCACCAGTTGCGGTAGTTCTCGCCCGACGCCGCCGAGGTCAGGCTCATCGGCGCCAGCGGATCGATCAGCGCCACCTTCGGCCGTCTTTCGGAGAGCGCCAGGTAATAGGCGCAGGCGATGCCGACGATGCCCGCACCCACGACGGCGATGTCGACCTGGGTCCTCATCTTTCAGATGATACCCTGTTCCGGATAGGGCTCGCCGCGCGCGACGCGCCGCCAGCCCAGCCGCGCGAGATCGAGCGTCTCGAAGCGCCCGTTGAGCAGAAGCTCGGAGAGCGCCCGCCCGCAGGCCGGCGCGTGCATCAGGCCGTGGCCGGAGAAGCCGGCGGCGAGATGAAAGTTGGCGCAGCCGTCGTTCCCGCCATCGTCCCAGGGGCCGATGATCGGATTGCCGTCGAAGTCGTTCTGGTCATAGAGGCCGGGCAGGGTGGCCTTGCATTTCGTCTTCTCGAACTGCGGGAAGCGGTGCGCCAGCGCCGGCCACACGACCTCGTCGAAGTAACCGTGATCGACCTCGAAATTGTAGCCGCGTGGCTCGTTCAGGGTCGGCACGCCGCCCGAATAGCCCTTGCCCTCCGGCCGGAAGGCCAGGCGATCGACGTCCTTGAGGTAAGGCAAAGGCTCCACGGGATCCTGGCACTCGAAATAGTGCTCGTAGCGCCGCAGAGGCGTGATCGGCACGGCCATCGAGACCATGGCGCAGATCTGCGGCGCCCAGGCGCCGGCCGCATTGATCACGCTGTCGGTCCTGAGCCGCGCACCCGACTTCAGCACGACGGCGTCGATCAGCGAGCCGGCACGATCGAGCGCCACGACCTCGTCCTGGATCAGCTCGACTCCCAGCGCCCGGGTCTTGCGCCGCAGCGCCGCCAGCACGCTGTAGGGATCGAGCCAGCCGTCGTCGGGCGACTGCACTGCCGCTCCCAGGTCGTCGACGCGCATCGAGGGGAAGCGCTTCTCGAGGTCGGCCGGCTCGAGCCACTCGACATTGACGCCGTGCCGGCGCTGGCGCTCGAAGTTGTGCAAAAGGTTGGCCACGCCGGCTGGCGGCACGATGAAGAGATAGCCGTTCTTCTTGAAGCCGATGTCGGGCTTCTCACCGTCCACCTCCATCAGGTCGGCGAACGCCTGGTAGACGGGAATGCTGGCGTTCGACAGCTCGATGTTCTCGGGGCACGCGAACAGGCGGCGCACGCCACCCGAGGCGCGCGGCGTCGAGGCGAGCGTCCAGGCGAAATCGCGCTCGACGACGGCCACCCGGCAGGCGCTGCTGCGCGTTTTCAGATAGTAGGCGGCCCACAGCCCGATCGCGCCGCCGCCGATGATGACGACGTCATGCTGCGCTGACATGCCGGCCCTTCCTCGTGAGGTACTCGTGCATGTCCGGCGAAACCTCGACGCCGTCGCGCTCGGCGACGCGGCGGCGCTCGTAGCGCAGATCGCCGGGCAGTCGTCCTGTGCCGGCATCGCGCAGCTGCTCGATCAGCGCCTCGATGCGGTCGAGGAAGCCGTCGCCGAAGCGGCGGGGATCGATCAGCAGCAGGAACTGTCCCGCATTCGACGTCACGGCGCCCGGGCTCCTGGCCGACTCATCCTCGAAGCCGAACCGCGCACCGCCCAGGGTGGCCAGCACCTCGATCATGAAGGCGAGCGAGCCGCCCTTGATGCCGCCGTACGGCAGCAGGGCGCCGCCCTTCAGCACGGCGTCGGGATCGGTGGTCGCCTTTCCGCTCGCATCGACGCCCACGCCGGCCGGCAGCGGGCGCTTGGCCGCCGAGGCTAAAAGCACGTCGCCTTGCGACATCACGCTCGACGCCTGGTCCCAGACGACCGGCAGCGCCGACCGGCGGGGGCAAGCGAACGCCATGGGATTGGTGCCCAGCACCTTCCGGGTGCCCTGCCACACGGCCATGTGCGCACGGGTGTTGACCATGGTGAGCGCGATGTAGCCGTCGGCTGCCAGCGGCTCGATGTCGGGCCAGAGCCCCGCAAAGTGATGCCCGTTGGCCGTCGTCAGGGTCGCAGATCCGTGCGCGGCCGCCATGGCGCGCAGCTGCGGTGCTGCCTGGGCCAGCGCCACCTGCGCGAAGCCGTTGCCGGCGTCGACTTTCAGCAAGCCGGGCCCGGCCTCGTGCACGACCGGCTCGGCCGCGCCATCGACCCAACCGGATGAAAGGCTGCTGACATAGCCGGCCAGTCGCTGCAGCCCATGGCTGCGGCTGCCGTCCCGCTCGGCTGCAACGATGGTCGCTGCCAGCAGCGGCGCCCGTGTGAACGCCACACCATGATGCGCGAGCACTTGCTCGACCAGAGACTGCAGCTCCGAGGCGGGGATCTTCATGCGTGCAGTGTGGCCCGAAGGGCCGCGGGGGTCATGCTCTCCTGGACCGCCGGCTTCCAGCCGGCTCATGATCATGAAGCCGGCTGGAAGCCAGCGGTCCAGAAGAGGCCGAATCGGCCGCCATCACAGTTCCTTCTCGGCAAGCTCGCGGAATTCGTCAGGCACGGAGCGGTAAGGCCCCAACGCCACCGACCCGTAGCCGATCGCCGCCCAGCCGAAGCGGTCGCGAATGCGGTCGACGGCGCGATCGGCCGCGTGGCGCGCCAGGCCGCGCCGCGTGCCGGCGCGGCGCTCCTCGTGTCGCGCGCCCAGCGAGAATTCCAGTTGCAGCCTGGGATGCTGCTCCAGATGCGACACCGAGATCGCCACCAGGGAGATGTGTTTCTCCATCGGATGATCGGCCAGCGCGGTGCGCACCAGCTCCTCGGCGATTTCGGTCAGGCTCGCGGTCGCAGCGATCGGCGCGTCGAGGGTCAGCGACCGCGTGACGGCGCGCAGGTCGGCGAAGCGCACGCGCACCGTCACGGTGCGGCCGGCCAGCGACTTGGCGCGCAGCCGCGTGCCGATGCGGTCGGCGAGATGAGCCAGCGCCGGCCGGTAGACACGCGCGACGGCGGGTTTGCGGCCCAGCGCCGACTGCGCGCCAGCCGACTGCGCGCGATGGTGCGTGCGGATCTCGCGCGGATCGCGGTTCCACGCCAGCGCCAGAAGCTTCTCGCCCGCCGCCGGACCCAGCAGGCGATCGAGCGCGTGCGGCGAGCTATTGGCCAATTGGCCGATGGTCGTGACGCCGCGCTCGGCCAGGCGCGCGCGCGTGACCGGTCCGACGCCCCACATCAGGTCGACCGGCAGGCCGTGCAGGAACGCCAGTTCCTTGTCGGGATCGACCACGACCAGCCCGTCGGGCTTGGCGACCTGCGAGGCGATCTTGGCCAGGTGCTTGGTGCGCGCCACGCCGACCGAGATCGGCAGCCCCAGCTCGCTCTTCACGCGCTGCCGGATCTTGCCGGCAATCTCGGCCGGCGAGCCGAAAAGATGCGTGCAGCCCACCACGTCGGCGAAGGCTTCGTCGATCGAGATGCGCTCGACCAGCGGCGTGAAGTCATCGAGCACCTTCATCGCCGCATCGCCCAGCCGCGAATATTGCTTGTAGTGGCCGCCGACGAAGATGAGGTGAGGGCAGAGCTCGCGGGCCCTGCGACCCGGCATGCCGCCCTTCACGCCGAATGCCTTCGCCTCATAGGACGCTGCCAGCACGACCCCGCCGCCCACCGCGATCGGCTTGCCCCGCAGTGCCGGGTCGAGGAGCTGCTCGACCGAGGCATAGAAGGCATCCAGATCGGCGTGGAGGATGGTGGCAAGCATGCATGTTCATGATATGTTCTTTTTGGTTGATAGCCAAGACGCGACTGGCTGAAGTCGCTAGGGTTTCGCTCCGGGGACAGGCATTGCTGGTGAGAAATCCTCAAGGGGGAACAATGACGATCGCATTCAGGATTGGTCTGCTGGCACTGGTTACCGTCGCGCTCGGTGCAGGCACCCCTAGCTGGGCACAGGACAAGTGCACGGCTTGTCTCAACGACGAGTTCGGCAAATGCATGCGGCTGCTCAACTCAGCGGCTCCTGCTGCACCGGGCAAGCCTGCGCCTGTCGAGGCTTCAGGCCAGTCCATGTGTCCGGACGCCGCCCGAAACGAATGCAGAGGAAAAAAACTATGCTAGTGATTCCAGCCGGGCAGACGATGTTCCAGGCTGGCGAGGCCACTTGCGCGGCGCGGTCGCGAGGGTAGGCCTCAACTGGCGTCAGGGGGAACAATGATCACCGTGGCTTTCAGGATTGGTTTGCTCGCGCTGATGTCCATCGCGCTCGGTGCAGGCAGCACCTCGAGCTGGGCGCAGGCAAAATCGGAAGCCAACTGCACAGCCTGTCTCAACCAGGAGACCAGCGATTGCGTCCGGCGGGTCGGGTCACCGCCTCCTGCCGCGGTGGCGGGCAAGCCCGCACCCGTCGAGGCTTCAGGCGCCTCCTATTGTCCGCAGTCAGCCCGCAGCACGTGCACGGCGAAGGGCGTTTGCTAGGGCGGCTTCCCTGGAGGCGCTCCCGCGGTTCCATGTGATCAGAATGCGCATCCTCAAGGAAGCCGCCGCCGCGTAAGGACTTGCAAGTCTATGTTACTATAGTTATAATACGGGCACCTCAGTTATTGTGAGTGTCCGCTCATGTCTCCTCGCCGCACTGCCCGTCATGACGATGGGACCGCCGACCCGCTTGTCGCCTTGGCGCGGGCCGATCCGCTGTCGCCCTTCTACGATCCCCGTTACGCGCGACCGGTGTCGTCGACGCCGCCGGACGGCTGGGGCGAGATCGACACGGCCCTGCTCCAGGAGAGGCGCGCGGCCGTGCCGGCCTTTCCCGTCGACCTGCTGCCGACGTTCTGGCGCGACTGGGTCTTGGACACCAGCAACGTGACCGGCGCGCCCGCCGACTACGTCGCGCAGTCGTTGTTGGCCGCCGTGGCCGGTCTCTGCGGCGCGGGCACCGTCGTACGGCTGGGGCCGCGCTGGGACGAGCCACTGGTGCTGTGGCAGGTGCTGGTCGGCCCGCCATCGAGCGGCAAGTCGCCGGCGATGGTGCCGATGCATGAGCTGCTGGCCGTGCTCGATGGCGAACGGGACGACGATGCGAAGGGCGCGCTTGTCACCGAGGCGTCGCTCATCGACGTCGCCGACGCCGTCACGGCCAATCCGCGCGGTGTCGTGCTGTGGCGCGACGATCCGCCGACGTGGCTGCACACCGATGCCGTGCGCGCGCCATGGCTGCCGGCCTGGTCGGCGCAGACGGTGTCGTTCGGGCAAGGCAAGGGCCAGCGCCGCATCGACCGCTTTGCCGTGAGCCTCCTGCTTGCCTGTCAGCCGCACCATCTGGCCGACCTTTTGGCGGAGGACCGGGAGTTCGCGGCGCGCTTGCTGTTCGCTTGGCCCGATCATTCCCCTCATTGCGCGCTCGCCGACTGCAGGGCGGCACGCGATGACGAAGCGCTGGCCGCGCTGCGGCGAATCGCGACCGTCGCGCGCACGCCCGACGATCCGCTGGTCCTAGGCGTCGACGAGCGTGCGCTCCCCGCCTTCGATGGGTTCCTGTCGGCGTTGTACGCCCAGATTTCAGAGGCCGAGGATCTCGAGATGGCCTGGCTGGGCAAGGGACGCGGCACGGTGGCCCGGCTGGCGGGTGTCCTGGAACTGCTGGCGTGGTCGACGCTGGGCTCGTCCGTTCCGCCGGGGCCGCTCGGCCGTGTGTCGGCGGAGCGCGCGGTGCGCCTGTGGTCCGACTACTTCCGCCTGCAGGCCCGCGCGCTGTTCGATCACAGCGTACCTGGCGAGCGCGAGCGGTTGGCCCGCCGCGTCGCCCGCTGGCTGCGCAGTCACGGGCTTGCCGAGGTATCGCGCGAGCAGGTGCGCACCGAAGCGCTCGGGCGGCGCGTCGATGCCGCCGAGGCCGACCAGGTGCTGTATCGCCTGCAGGACGCCGGGGTGCTGCAGCAGGTCCTCTACACCGCGCCGCTGCGCGGCCGACCCCCCAATCGCTGGTGGGTCAATCCGCGGCTCAACACCACGCTCTCTGCCAGAAATACCGGGAATGCCGGAAAGTCGTGAAAGTGACAGCAGTGCTGTCAGCCCTCGACCCGCCGCTTCAGGGCGGCGTTGAGGTCGGCGAACGACCGCGCCGTGTCGTCGAGCATGGCGCCGAAGGCCGGCACCAGCAGCCCGCTGAACGCCTCTTCGTGGCGCAGCCGGCAGCCGCGCGCCTGTGGCTCGATGACGAAGGCGTGCTCGCCGTCGAAGATGCCGGGCAGCAGCACGCGGCCCAGCCAGCGCAGTTCGCGGTCCGGGTCGGCCACGCACACCGTCGGCCGGAAGGTCATCGGCTTGCGGTTGACCGGCTGGGCGGTGACTTCGAGTTTGGCGCCGACCTTCGCTTCGCCGGTGATGCGCCGGATGAAGGGGTTCCACTCGGGATAGGCCGCGAAGTCGACCAGCACGCGCCAGATCGCGTCAGCCGGCGTGTCGATGTCGATCGTCGTGGCGATCCGCCGCGTCATCTGCCTCCCCAGCGAAGCTGGGGAGGTGTCGCCGTCATACGGCGACGGAGGGGTCGGAAGATCGAAGTCATGACTCTTGACCCCTTCGTCGGCGTAAGACGCCGACACCACCCCACGCAGAGCGTGGGCAGGGAAGACACGTCAGGCGACCTTCTCTTTCACGCCCGGTCCGACGGAAAGCTTGGCCTTGGTCTTGGCCTTGACCTCATCGACGCTGACACCGTCGGCGATCTCGATCAGCGTCACGCCGCCGTCGCCGGTCTTGTCGATGGTGAACACGCCCAGTTCCGAGATCACCATGTCGACCACGCGCTTGCCGGTGAGCGGCAGGGTGCATTCCTTGAGGAGCTTCGATGCGCCGTCCTTGGAGACGTGCTCCATGGTGACGATGACCTTGCGCACGCCGGCCACGAGGTCCATGGCGCCACCCATGCCCTTCACCATCTTGCCCGGGATCATCCAGTTGGCGAGGTCGCCGTTCTCGGCCACTTCCATGGCGCCCAGGATGCTGAGATCGATGTGGCCGCCGCGGATCATGCCGAAGCTGTCGGCCGAGGAGAAATACGACGTGCCCTTGAGCTCGGTCACGGTCTGCTTGCCGGCATTGATGATGTCGGGGTCGACCTCGTTGTCGAGCGGGAAGGGGCCGACGCCCATCATGCCGTTCTCGCTCTGCAGCGTGATGTCGACGTCCTCCGGCACGTAGTTGGAGACCAAGGTCGGGATGCCGATGCCGAGATTGACGTAGAAGCCGTCCTTCAGTTCCTTGGCGGCGCGCGCCGCCATCTGTTCGCGGGTCCAGGCCATGTTGACTCCTCGTATTCCTTTGAATTAGGCCTTGCGGATGGTGCGTTGCTCGATCTTCTTGTCGTAGGGCGCGCCGCAGATGATGCGCTTCACGAAGATGCCGGGCGTGTGGACGTGGTCGGGATCGATGGCGCCCACCGGCACCAGCTCCTCGACCTCGGCGACGCAGAGCTTGGCCGCCGTCGCCATCATCGGATTGAAGTTTCTGGCCGCCTTGCGATAGACGAGGTTGCCCGCCGCGTCACCCTTCCACGCCTTGACGAGGGCCAGGTCGCCGAACAGGCCGCGCTCCATGACGTATTCGTGGCCGTCGAACACCTTGATCTCCTTGCCCTTGGCAACCTCGGTGCCGACACCGGTCTTGGTGTAGAAGGCGGGGATGCCCGCGCCGCCGGCGCGGCAGCGCTCGGCCAGGGTGCCCTGCGGGTTGAACTCGATCTCGAGCTTTCCTTCCAGGTACAGCTTGGCGAAGGTCTTGTTCTCGCCGACGTAGGAACTGACCATCTTCTTGACCTGCCCGGTCTCCAGCAGCAGCCCCAGCCCGTGGCCGTCGATGCCGGCGTTGTTGCTGACGCAGGTGAGCCCCTTCACGCCCGAATCGCGCACCGCGTGAATGAGCTTGTCGGGAATGCCGACCAGCCCGAAACCGCCGCACATCACCATCATGCCGTCGTGCAGCACGCCCTCGAGCGCCGACTTGGCATCCTTGTAGACCTTGTTCGCCATCACCCCATCCTTCTTCCTCCCCACGCTCCGCGTGGGGAGGTGTCGCCGTCATACGGCGACGGAGGGGTCATGGGCAACTGCCTAGGCCAGAAGAAGCAGCTGCCGCGTCAATTCCCCATCGGCATCGCGCAATTCATGCGTGATGGTGAAATGATCGGCGCCGGCGACCGGGATCAGCGCCCCCGGCAAATGCTCGGCCGCCCGCTTCTCGTGCAACGCGCGGCTGTCGGCGACCAGGGGCGGCAGCTCGGCCGTGCCGTAGGTGATGGCCAGCGGCTTCTTGATCATCGGCAGGCGGAGCGGCGAGAGGGCAGCGAGTTCGGCGTCGGTGAGCTGCATCTTGTCATTGAGGTAGGTGTCGCGGATCGGGCCCAGCTCGAACACGCCCGACACCGCGAGGCCGGCGCTGACGCGGGCGTGGCCGAGGCACTGCGCCGTGAGATGCCCGCCGGCCGACCAGCCCGACAGCACGACCTTGCCGTTGATGCCATGCGCCGCACCGTTGGCCGCCAGCCAGTCGAGCGCGGCGTTGATCTCGGCCACGATCTCCGTGAGCGAGGCGTCGGGCGCCAGCGTGTAGCCGGGCAGGGCCGCTGCCCAGCCGTGGGCGTAGACGCCGGCAATCAGGCTCGCGAACTGGTCGCGGCTGTTCCTCTGCCAGTAGCCGCCATGGATGAAGACCAGGCAGGGTGCGTTGGCGCTCTTCGACGGAAAGAGATCCCAGACGTTGCGCTCCTTGGGTCCGTAACGCAGGTCGAGATGCTCCGGATGGGCCTTGCGAAAGGCTTCGGACGCCGCGATGCGTGCCTCATTCAGCTCGGCGCTGTTCTTGACGGCATCCGAGTTGTTGTAGGCCGCGTCCCGCTCGGCCTTGGTCATCATTCCCCAGGTCTTCATCCGTCAATTCTGCCCTCAAGTTCCTCTCCCCCGCTAGGGGGAGAGGCTAGGTGAGGGGGCATCGAAGGCCGTGCGCAACCCCCTCACCCAACCTCTCCCCCTATCGGGGGAGAAGAGCATGAAGCGAAGTGCCCAGGATCTACGCGCGCTTCGCCGTGGCCGTCGTCAGCGGCTGCGGCAGGCGCGACAGCATCTCCTTCGGGACGACCTGCCAGAAGCGCTCGACCTCGCGGTTCCAGTCGTTCAGCAGACGCGCGCCCTGCGGCGACTTGGTTTCGGCGACGTGCTCCTCGACCAGCGCCTTCAGCATGCTCTCCCAATGCGGATGATCGATGCGCTGCCAGCTCACGGTCTCGGGATTGACCTTGAGGGTGAAGACGTCGTCGGGGTCGTAGACGAAAGCCATGCCGCCGGTCATGCCGGCCGCGAAATTGACGCCGAGTCCGCCCAGGATCACGGCGGTGCCGCCGGTCATGTACTCGCAGCCGTTGCTGCCCACGCCCTCGACCACGGTGTCGGCGCCCGAGTTCCTGACGGCGAAGCGCTCGCCGGCGCGGCCGCAGGCGAACAGCTTGCCCGCCGTGGCGCCGTAGAGGACCGTGTTGCCGATGATGGCGTTGTCCTGCGGCACCAGCGGGCTCGAGATCGTGGGCCTGACCACGATGGTACCGCCGCTCAGCCCCTTGCCGACATAGTCGTTGGCGTCGCCGAACACTTCGAGCTTCATGCCCTGCACGGCAAAGGCGCCGAGCGACTGGCCGGCCGTACCGCGCAGCCGCACCGTCACGGTGTCGGGCTGCAGCTCGGCCATGCCGTACTTGCGCGTGATCATGGCGGCAAGCCGCGTGCCCACGGCGCGATGCGTGTTCCGCACGCTGTATTGCAGCTGCATCTTCTCGCGGTGGGTGAACAGCGGCTGGGCGTCGCGGATCATCTGGGCGTCCAGCGTGTCCGGCACCTCGTTGCGACCCACGACGGTGCAATGCACCGTCTCGCGCCCGCCGTCCGCCCTGGTCAACAGCGGATTGAGGTCGAGGTCGTCGAGATAGCGCGCGCCGCGGCTCACCTGCTTCAGCAGGTCCGAGCGGCCGACGACGTCGAGCAGCGAGCGATAGCCCAGCTGCGCCAGGATCGTGCGCACCTCCTCGGCGATGAAGCTGAAGAGATTGACCACCTTCTCCGGCGAGCCCTCGAACTTGGCGCGCAGCTTGGGATCCTGCGTGCACACGCCCACCGGGCAGGTGTTGGAATGGCACTGCCGCACCATGATGCAGCCCATGGCGATCAGCGAAGCCGTGCCGATGCCGTACTCCTCGGCGCCCAGCATGGCGGCGACCACCACGTCGCGGCCGGTCTTGATGCCGCCGTCGGTGCGCAGCAGCACCTTGTCGCGCAGACGATTGAGCGTCAGCACCTGATGGGTCTCCGACAGGCCCATTTCCCAGGGGATGCCGGCGTACTTGATGCTGGTCTGCGGGCTGGCACCGGTGCCGCCGCTGTGGCCGGAGACAAGGATGACGTCAGCCTTGGCCTTGGCGACGCCGGCCGCGATGGTGCCGATGCCCGAGCGCGCCACCAGCTTCACCGTGACCCGCGCCTCGGGATTGATCTGCTTCAGGTCGTAGATCAGCTGCGCCAGATCCTCGATCGAGTAGATGTCGTGATGCGGCGGCGGGCTTATGAGCGTCACGCCCGGCGTCGAGTGACGCAGCTTGGCGATCATCTCGCTGACCTTGAGGCCGGGCAGCTGGCCGCCCTCGCCGGGCTTGGCGCCCTGGGCCACCTTGATCTCGAGCTCGCGGCAATTGTTGAGGTACTCCGCCGTGACACCGAAGCGGCCCGACGCCACCTGCTTGATGGCCGAGGAGGCATTGTCGCCGTTCGAGCGCGGCCTGTAGCGCGCCGGATCCTCGCCGCCTTCGCCCGAATCGGACTTGGCGCCGATGCGGTTCATGGCGATCGACAAGGTCTCGTGCGCCTCCGGTCCCAGCGCGCCCAGCGAGATGCCGGGCGCCACCAGGCGCTTGCGCAGCTCGGTGATCGATTCGACCTCGTCGAGGGGAATCGGCGCGCGGTCGGTCTTGAAGTCCAGCAGGTCGCGCAGGTTGATGGGCGGCAGCCGCCGCACCTCGGTGCTGTAGCGGCGGTACTTCTCGTAGGACTCGGTGTTCACCGCGTCCTGCAACATGTGGATGAGGTTGCCCTCGAAGTTGTGCCGGTCGCCGCCGCGCCGCATCTTGTAGAAGCCGCCGATCGGCAGCGCGATCACGTCTTCGTCGAAGGCGCGCTGGTGCTGCTCGGCGATCTTCTCCTGCACGCCGCGCAGGCCGATGCCCGAGATGCGCGATGGCATGCCGGGGAAGAACTCCTGGACCAGCGAGCGCGACAGGCCGACGGCCTCGAAGTTGCAGCCGCCGCGGTAGGACGACAGCACCGAGATGCCCATCTTGGACATCACCTTCAGCAGCCCGTCGTCCAGCGCCTTCTTGTAGTTGGCCAGGCACTGCCCGAGCGTGAGCTTGCCGAACAGGCCGCGCTTGTGGCGGGCCGCGATCGTCTCCTCGGCGAGGTAGGGGTTCACCGTGGTGGCGCCGACGCCGATGATGACGGCGGCATAGTGCACGTCGAGGCACTCGGCCGAGCGCACGTTGAGCGAGATGAAGGTGCGCAGCGACTGGCGCACCAGGTAGGAATGGACGCCGCCCGCCGCCATGATCATGGGCAGCGCGGCGCGCTCGACGTCGACATTGGCGTCGGTCAGCACGACGTGCAGGCAGCCCGAACGCACGCCGTCCTCGGCCTCCTTGCAGATGCGGTCGAACGCCTGGCGCATGGCCTCTTGCCCGCCACGGGCGTCGAAGGTGCAGTCGATGCGGCAGGCGGTTTCGCCCATGTACTTGCGCATCGCCTCGAACTCGGCGTTGAGTACGATGGGCGACTGCAGCGACAGCATCTCGCTCTGCTCGGGGCTCTCGTCGAGGATGTTGCCGAGGTTGCCCAGCCGCGTGCGGATCGTCATCACGTTGCGCTCGCGCAAGGAGTCGATCGGCGGGTTGGTGACCTGGCTGAAGTTCTGGCGGAAGAAATGGTGCATGCCGCGATAGGTGTCGCTCAGCACCGCGAGCGGCGCGTCGTCGCCCATCGAGCCCACGGCTTCCTTGCCGTCCTCGACCATGGGATGGAGGATCATCTCCAGATCCTCGATCGACCAGCCGACGGCGAACTGCCGGCGGCGCAGCTCGTCGGCCGCGAAATGCTCGGTGGCGGGCGCGTCCTGCCTGATCAGCGAATCGAGCTCGACCGTGCGCGTCGTCCACTGGGCATAGTCGTGGGTGTCGGCCAGCATGTCCTTCAGCTCGCCGTCCTTGAAGAGCTTAGCGGCGTCCATGTCGACGGCCAGCATCTCGCCCGGGCCGAGGCGGCCCTTCTCGACGATCTTGCCTTCGTCCTGCGGCACCATGCCGGCCTCGGAACCGGCGATCAGCAGCTCGTCGGAGGTGCGCACGTAGCGCATGGGACGAAGCCCATTGCGGTCCATGCCGACCAGCGCCCACTTGCCGGCGACGGCGGCGATGGCGGCGGGGCCATCCCACGGTTCCATGACGCCGTTCACGTAGTTGTACATCGCCCGGTGCTTGGCCGGCACGTTGGGGTTCGAGGACGAGGCCTCGGGGATCATCATCAGCTTGACCATCGGCAGGTTGCGATGGCCGCGCACCAGGAGCTCGAACACGTTGTCGAGCGCGGAGGAATCCGATGCCTCGGGCTGGATGATGGGCTTCAGGTCCTCGATCGCCCGGCCGAAGCCGTCGTGCTCGAGGCGGGCCTCGTGGCTCTTCATCCAGTTGACGTTGCCCAGGATGGTGTTGATCTCGCCGTTGTGCGCCAGGACGCGGAACGGCTGGGCGAGCTTCCACTGCGGGAAGGTGTTGGTCGAATAGCGCTGGTGGAAAATGGCGAAGCGCGAGGTGAAGCGCTCGTCGAGCAGGTCGGGATAGAAGGCCGACAGGTGCTCGGCCAGGAACATGCCCTTGTAGACGACCGAGCGGCAGGAAAGCGAGCAGACGTAGAACTCGCCGATGTTGTCGGCGAGCGCTGCCTTCTCCATGCGCCGGCGCAGGATGTAGAGCTGCTTCTCGAACTCGCGGTTGTCGAGCTGGGGATTGCCGCGGCCGATCAGGATCTGCTCGATTTCGGGGCGCGTGGCGTTGGCCTTCTCGCCGATCACCGAGATGTCGACCGGCACCTGGCGCCAGCCCAGGATGGTGTGGCCGGCGCGCAGGATCTCGGTCTCGACGATGATGCGGCAGCGCTCCTGGGCGCCCAAGTCGGTGCGCGGCAGGAACACCATGCCGACGGCGATGCGGCCGGCCTCGGGCGCCTGGCCGCTCGAATCGCGCACGTGGTCCTTGAAGAAGGCCTGCGGGATCTCGACGTGGATGCCCGCGCCATCGCCGGTCTTGCCGTCGGCGTCGACGGCTCCGCGATGCCACACCGCCTTCAGCGCATCGATGCCTGCCGCCACGACGTCACGGCGTCGCTTGCCATCCAGCGCCACGACCAGGCCGACGCCGCAGGAATCCATCTCCTGGGCGGGGTTGTAGCCGTAGGCATCGGTGAGGCGGGCGGTGCCGGCCTTGTAGTCGCGGATGAATTGGTCGGCGTCGAAACGATCGGACATTGCGAGATCCTCTCCCGCTGCTTTCCCCCTCCCTACCCTCCCCCGTATGACGGGGGAGGAAGGTCTCTCTCCTTCATCTCCTCCCCCGTCATACGGGGGAGGGTAGGGAGGGGGCAGGCAACGCAACGGGTGTCGCTAGTTACAGGTCATCAATCAGAAAACAGCTTCCCGGCCTCGGCCCAGTTCTCTTTCTTGATGTCGGTGATGATGATCTGCACGGCGTCCGGCGTGCAGCCGAGCGCGCGGCAGGTGCCCTCGGTGAGCTCCTTGGCCAGTTTTCGGCGCTGCTCGGTCGTGCGGCCCTCGAACATCTGGACGTTGATCATCGGCATTGTTGTCTCTCCCTTGTCAGTTCTTGTGATCGATCGACACATGGCCCGGCTGTTGGGCGACGCGCGCCATCCAGGCGTTGACCTGCGGATAGTTGTCGAGATTGAAGCCGCCCTCGCCCGCGACGTGGGTGTAGGCGTAGAGCGCGATGTCGGCGAGACCGTACTGGCCGCCGACGAAGAATTGGTGACGCCCGAGATGCTGCTCCATGACGCCGAGCGCGGCGTAACCCTTCTCCATGCGTCCCGGCAGCTCCATCTCCTGCAAGGGGCTGAGCTTGGGCAAGAAGTGCTTCCAGAAGCGCACCGTCGCGATGAACGGCTCGTGGCTGTACTGCTCGAAGAACATCCATTGCAGCGTCTCGGCGCGCGCCCGGCGGTCGGCTGGCGCGAGCTTCGTGCCCTCGGCCAGGTACCAGGCGATGGCGTTCGATTCGAAAAGGTGGCTGCCGTCGTCGAGCTGCAGGGTCGGGATGCGGCCGTTGGGGTTCTTGGTCAGGAACTCAGGCGTGCGCGTCTCGCCCCTCAGGATGTCGCGCTCGATAAGCTTGTAGGGCAGACCGAGGTGGGCCAGCACCAGGCGCACCTTGTAGCCGTTGCCCGACCCCATGAAGTCGTAGAGCGTCATCATGATCGGTCACTCCGCGGCGATGGCGACCGCCGCAGCGGCCTTGGTGGTGAGATAGCTGTGGATGCGCTCGGCCGCGTCGCGGCCATCGCGCACCGCCCACACGACCAGCGAGGCGCCGCGCACGACGTCGCCGGCGGCAAACACGCCGTCGAGGTTGGTCATCATGCTCTTCCAGTCGATCTTGAGCGTGCCCCAGCCGGTCACGCCGAGATCGGGCGCCTTGAGGAGCTCAGGCAGGTTCTCGGGATCGAAGCCCAGCGCCTTCAGCACCAGGTCGGCCGGGATGTTGGTGTGGGAGTTGGGGATCTCCTGCGGCGTCTGACGGCCGGTCGAGTCGGGCATGCCGAGATGGATGCGCACGGCCCGCACGTGGCTGACATGGTCCTTGCCCAGAAAGCCTTGTGGCGCGGACAGCCACACGAACTCGACGCCTTCTTCCTCGGCGTGCTTCACCTCACGCTGCGAGCCCGGCATGTTGGCGCGGTCGCGACGATAGAGGCACTTCACAGACTTGGCGCCCTGGCGCACCGCGGTGCGCACGCAGTCCATTGCCGTGTCGCCGCCGCCGATCACCACGACATTCTTGCCCTTGGCGTTGAGCGCGCCCGAGTCGAACTCGGCCACCTTGTCGCCGAGGCCATTGCGGTTCGATGCCGTGAGATAGTCGAGCGCGGCCACGATGCCGGCCACGCCTACGCCCGGCGCTGCGATATCGCGCGCCTTGTAGACGCCGGTCGCGATCAGCACCGCGGCATGGCGCTGGCGCAGCTCGTTCATCGTGACGTCGCGGCCGACCTCGCAGTTCAGCTCGAACGTGACCTTGGAATCGCGCAGGAGCTTCTCGCGTCGCTGCACGATGTCCTTCTCGAGCTTGAAGTTGGGAATGCCGTAAATCAGCAGGCCACCGACGCGGTCGTAGCGGTCGTAGACCGTAACCTGATAGCCCTTGCGGCGAAGCTGCTCGGCCGCCGCCAGCCCGGCGGGACCGGCGCCGACGATACCGACGCTTTCGGCTCGCTCGCGGCGCGGCCTGATCGGCTGCACCCAGCCCTGGTTCCAGGCGGTGTCGGTGATGAACTTCTCGACCGACCCGATGGTGACGGACTCAAAGCCCTTCTCGATGACGCAGTTGCCTTCACACAGCCGATCCTGCGGGCAGATGCGCCCGCAAATCTCCGGGAAGTTGTTGGTCGCCGCCGAAAGCTCGTAGGCCTCCTCGAGCCGGCCCTCGGCGGTGAGCTTCAGCCAGTCGGGGATGTTGTTGTGCAGCGGGCAATGGATCTGACAGAACGGCACGCCGCACTGCGAGCAACGCGCCGCCTGCTCGGCCGCCTTCTCGCGCGCGTAGTTGGCGTAGATCTCGTCGAAGTCGCGCCGACGCTCGGCCGCCGGGCGCTTGTCCGGCATGGCCTGAGGCGTGGCGACGAACTTCAGCATCCTTTCGGGCATGACGATATCCATCCAACCGGCTGTGTAATTTTATTTCGCTGGGAGCGCGCTGACCGCGCTAATGCTGCGCTGTTGGACGCAATTGAGCACCGTCGAAAATATAAGTCAATAGACGTGACCTATTTTTCCGAGGATCGAATCGGAGGTTGGCGAAGATTTGGCGGCAACCCGAACTCGGCCCGCCATTTGTTACGAAACAGGACTAATTGTTCAAGACGCAAAAGGTTGCCGAAAAGCCGCTTCTTGGAGCGATCAGGCCGGGGCGTGCTTGTTGTAGCGGCCGCCGACGCGGAAGCGATCGAGGTAGGTCGGCAGGATGACTTCGGCCGCCGTCGGCACAATGCCGAGGTCGGCCAGGCTCTTGGCGCCGCCGCGCACGACGTTGTCGGTGGTCAGGAGATCGACCTGGTCGTGGGTGAGGGGCGGCACGGGCAGGAACTCGGCGAACCAGCCCGCGATCTTCATCAGGCCGGCCGGCACGCCGATGATCGGCTTGTCGCGGGCGATCTCGCGCAGGGTGAGGGCTGCAATCTCGCGATAGGTGTAGACCTTGGGGCCGCCCAGCTCGAACACGCTTTTAGCCGTGTCGGGCCGTGCCAGCACGGCGGCTACGGCGGCGCCGACGTCGCCGGCGAACACCGGCTGCACCTTGGCGCGGCCGTTGCCGACGACGGGCATGAACGGCGCTTGCGTCGCGATCCTGGCGAGGCGATTGAACATGGCGTCATCGGGCCCGAAAACCACGCTGGGCCGCAGAATCGTGGCGCTCTCGAAGGCGGCGATGATGGCGTCCTCCGCCTCGACCTTGGACTGGATGTAGCGGTTCTTCGAGCTGCGGCTCTCCGCGCCGATGCCCGACATGTGGACCAGCCGCGGCACGCCCGCGGTGCGCGCCGCCTCGGCAATGGCCCGTGCGCCCTCGACATGGACGGCGCGATAGCGCTGGCGGCCGCGCTGGAAGGGAATGCCTGCGGCGTTGATCACGGCATCGCTGCCTTTGACGGCGACGGCCACAGAGTCGGGCATGCGGAGATTGGCCCGCATCAGCGTGATCTGGCCCACATCGCCCGCGGTCTTGAGCGGCTCGGCAAGCTCGGTGCGCCGGCAGGCCACGCGGATCAGATAGCCCTGCGGGGCGAGCGCCCGAACGATCGCCCGGCCGACAAAGCCCGAGCCGCCGAAAACCGTGACCTGCTTGATGTTCATGGGATGGTGCCTATAGCCCATTGCCGGCGGCGCGCAAGGTTGACATCGGACCGCCCGGCCCTTAACTCACCGCCCTCACTGCCCGCATGCCGTGCCCAGGTGGCGGAATTGGTAGACGCACTAGTTTCAGGTACTAGCGCCGAAAGGCGTGGAAGTTCGAGTCTTCTCCTGGGCACCATGCGAGGCATTGCATGACAATCACGCTCCATCGCGGCGACCTGCCGGCCGACCTCTCGCTCGGCGCGGTCGTGGCCGTCGACACCGAGACCATGGGTCTCAACCCCCATCGCGACCGGCTGTGCCTGGTCCAGCTCTCGGCCGGCGACGGCAACGCCCATCTGGTGCAGATCCCGCGCGGGCCCGCCAACGCGCCGCGACTGGCCGCCCTTTTGGCCGATCCCAAGGTGCTGAAACTCTTTCATTTCGGCCGCTTCGACATCGCCATGCTCGAGCATGCGCTTCGCGTACGCTGCGAGCCGGTCTACTGCACCAAGATCGCCGCCCGCCTGGTTCGCACCTTCACCGACCGTTGGGGCTTGAAGGACCTGTGCAAGGAGCTTTTGGGCGTCGATCTCTCCAAGCAGCAGCAGACCTCCGACTGGGGCGCCGAGACGCTGAGTGAAGAACAGCTGGCCTATGCGGCGTCCGATGTGCTGCATTTGCATGCGCTGCGGGCCAAGCTCGACGCGCTGCTGGCGCGCGAAGGCCGCACCGAGCTGGCAGAGGCTGCCTTCCGCTTTCTGCCCACGCGGGCCCGCCTGGACGTGGCTGGCTGGCCCGAGGTCGACATTTTCGAGCATTGAAATAGACTTTGGCATGGATTTTGCCTAGTACTCGGTACGAGGAGGCCTAGCCGGCCTTCAGGGTGGGGGTACATGCGTATCGGTCCGAGTCTCATCCTGGCTTCGCGCCAGACCCTGGCAATGACGCCGCAGCTTCAGCAGGCCATCAAGCTGCTGCAGTTCTCGCATCTCGAGCTCGCCGCCTACATCCAACAGGAACTCGAAAAGAACCCCTTGCTCGCCGAGGGCGCGGCCGACGACGGCCCGATCGCCGAGCCGGACGCCCCCATCCCTGAGGCGCCGTCCGATACAGCGGAGACACTGGCGGCCGCAGCACCTGCCCTGGCCGAGGCCGACGAGCGCTGGACGCGCGAGCATGCCGACCGCGGCGGCGACGGTACCGCGTCCCGCGTCGGCCAGCGTGACGACGCCCCCAGTGCGCTCGATTTCGTCTCCGAGCGGCCGCGCTCGCTCGCCGTCCATGTGCTCGAGCAGATCGAGCTGATGTTCGCCGATACAGCCGAGCGACGCATTGCGCTGAAGCTCGCCGAGGGCCTCGACGAGGCGGGCTACTGCCGCCTCGATGCGCCGGCTGTCGCCGAGGCCTGCAGCGTCGGCCTCGACATGATCGACGCGGTGTGGACCAGGCTGCGCCAGATCGAACCGTCCGGCTTGTTCGCCCGTACCGTGGCCGAGTGTCTCGGCGCTCAGCTCGCCGAGCGCAACCGGCTGGATCCTGCAATGAAGGCCCTGATCGACAACCTCGACCTGGTGGCCGCGGGCGAGCTCGGACAGCTGCGCCGCCGCTGCGGCGTCGACGACGAGGACCTGCGCGAGATGCTGTCGGAGCTGCGCACGCTCGATCCGCGCCCCGGCCAGGCTTTCGACTTCGAGCCGATCCAGCCGGTGCAGCCCGATCTCTTCCTGCGCGCGGCCAAGGACGCCGACACCGGCGAGGAGGGCTGG
>DATGZZ010000541.1:0-2544 GCA_035296945.1 Reyranella sp. | reverse complement strand
GCACGCGAGGTGGTCGAGATCGCCCATGCCGGCCTGCGCGCCCGCAAGCGGCTGGACGCCGACGGCAACGACGAGACGACCTACCTGGCGCCGCTCGACCGCGCGGTGGCGAGCGGCCTTGCCCCGGCCGACGAGCTTTTGGCCAAGTGGCAAGGCGAGTGGAAAGGCTCCTTCGTCCCGCTGTTCCGCGACCACGCCTACTGAGGTATCGTCGAGCCCATGCTCGACCGCTGTGATCGTGTCCAGATCGCGGTGCACGACGCCGCCAAGGCAGCCCAGCGCTTCAGCCAGCTCCTGGGCAGCGCCGTGGCGCGCCGCGACCACAGCCGCCATCTCGGCGCCAGGCGCACCATCCTGGCGGTCGGCGAAAGCGAGTTCGAGCTGTGCGAAGCCGACGGCGCGGGGCTGACACAGGACTTCCTGGCGCGGCGTGGCGAGGGGCTGATGACGGCGGGCTACTGCACCGCCGACCTCGACAGCATGGTCAAGCGCTGGGAAGGGCTGGGCGTGGCCTACGACCGCGACGCCGAGCAGCTCTATCTCTCGCCCGAGACGACGTTCGGCCTGCCGATGGTGATCTCGGAGAGCACCTATCGGCCGCGGGTCGGGCCGGTCTCGTTCCTCTACGAGACGACCAACACGCTGGCGACCAATTGGCGCCGGGTGGCCGCGGTCTATGCCGGCCTGTTCGGGCTCGATCCGGCGCGCTTCAGCGAGATCGGCAGCGAGCGCTTCGGTTACGTCGGCACGCTCACCCTGTTCGATCCGCCCAACCGGCTCGACCGCATCGAGCTCAGCCAAGTGACCGACGACGTCCATGCCATGGGCCGCTTCGTCAAGACGCACGGCGATTCGCTTTACATGTGCTACGTCGAGGTGCACGACTGGCCGGCGGTGCGCGGCCGCCTGCTCGAGGCCAGTGCGCGCTACACGCCGCGCGGGTCCGATCCGGCGACTGATCCCGACGGCGGCTGGGTGCATCCCAAGGAACTGCACGGGTTGCTCCTCGGCATCTCGCGTACGGGTCTTGCCTGGGAGTGGTCGGGTCGCGAGGAGCTGGTGCCATCGGTATGAAACGTCGTCTGTTCGTCCCGGCGCTGCTCGCCGCACCCATTGCGGCGCACGCCCAAGCCGATTGGCAGACCATCGTCGGGCGCGACCTGCGCTTCCGGCTGGAGATGCCGGCGCCCGCCACCGAGACCAAGTCCGGCGAAAAGGAAAAGGGTCACACCTCGGAGCGCATCGCCTGGGCATCCAAGCGCGACGGCGAGATGTTCGACTTCGACTATGTCGACTACCAGCCCGGCTGGTTCTCGGAGCGCGATACCAAGCAGATGGCGCGCGACCTTGGTCGCGGCGAGGCGGAGAAGGCGTTTCCGCGGGCGACGTTCAAGTACGTGCTCGACGAGGCGGTCACCCTGCAGGGCTGGGACGGCTATGCGCTGGACATCGAGGACGCCCAGGGCGCCGTCGTTCAGATGCGTACCTACATCGTCAAGGACCGGCTTTTCCGCCTGCTGGTCACCGCCAAGAACAACGAGGCCTCCAAGACGGCCGCCAAGCGCTTCCTCGACTCCCTGCGCTTGGCCGAGACCCGGCCCGGGCAATAGCTGGAGCGCGGACCTCGAGGTCTTTGCTGGGAGCGCGCCACTCCGTGGCGCATCCTTGTGGATTACACGGGCCATGAGCGCCACGGAGTGGCGCGCTCCCAGCGATGAGGGGATTGCCAATCTTCCCGCTCCCCCTCACAGTTCCTTCGATTCAGTCGGTGTGAGTTAGGAGGCTACGCGTAGAGCAGTCGACGCCGTGCCCGTTTGCGCGGCGCATGGGAGGACAACATGAAAATCCGAACGGGATGGTTCATCCCGGCCGCCGTGGCGGCCGCACTGTTGGCAACCGGATCCGCCTGGGCACAGAAGCCCGGCGGGGTCCTCAAGATCCAGCACATGGACACGCCGCCCAGCGCCTCGATCCACGAGGAGGCGACGGTCTCCACGGCCGTCCCGTTCATGGCTCTCTACAACAACCTCGTCATGTACGATCAGCACGTCGCCAAGAACAGCTTCGAATCGATCGTGCCGGACCTCGCCACCAAATGGGCGACGAGCGCCGACGGCAAGCAGGTCGTCTTCACCCTGCGCCAGGGCGTGAAATGGCACGACGGCAAGCCGTTCACCGCCAAGGACGTGGCCTGCACCTTCGAGCTGCTGCTGGTCGAGGGCAAGCTGCGGCGCAACCCGCGCGGCGCCTTGTTCAGCAACGTCGAGAAGGTGACGGCCGACAGCGACTTCGCCGCCACCTTCCATCTCAAGGAGCGGCAGCCATCGCTGCTGGCGCTCCTGGCGACCGGCTACACGCCGATCTATCCCTGCCACATCCCGTCGGCCGACATGCGCCGCAAGCCGATCGGCACCGGGCCGTTCAAGTTCGTCGAGTTCAAGCAGAACGAATACATCAAGGTGACCCGAAACCCGGACTACTGGAAGAAGGACCGCCCGTATCTCGACGGCATCGAGTACCAGATCATCAAGAACGTCGCGACCG
>DATGZZ010000540.1:0-3171 GCA_035296945.1 Reyranella sp. | reverse complement strand
CATCACCTACATTCGCGGCCAGGATCCAGAACGGCACAGCGTGTGGCAGCACGCATCGACGAACGTGTCTGGTCTTTGTTGCTGCATCCCCGTCTCGGGCGACGGGGCCGCGTTGCTGGCACCAGAGAACTCGTCGTCGCGCCCTTCATCGTGGCTTATGAAGTGACTGACGACCTGATTGTTGTCCTGGCCGTGCTACGCGCACGACGCCGGTGGCCTCGCTCCTTCAGCAGACGACCGCGCTAGGCCTCACTGCCGCCAGTCGATGCCTTTGCCCTCGATCTGACGCAGCGCCGCCTTCCAGTAGGTCATGCCGTATTCCGGATTGGCGCGCTGCTGCTTGGCGCGTTCGCCGTACTGGCGGATGACGTCGGGATCGATCGGCGCCGGGTCCTCGTCGAGGCCGCGGGCGATGACCTCGACCTCGCAGGCGCGCTCGAGCATGTACATGCGGCGCAGCGCACCCGGGATGGTGGCGCCGACCGTGAGCAGGCCGTGGTTGCGCAGCACCACCGACATGCCGTGCTGGCAGCTGACGCCCAGCGAATCGCATTCCTCCTGCGAGGTCGGCATGCCGTACTCGTGATAGACGAGGTCGTCGTAGACCGAGAGCGCGTCCTGGGTGATCGGGCGCAGGCCCTGCTTCAGCACCGAGACGCCGGCGCCGGCGCGGGTGTGGGTATGCATGACGCAGTTGGCGTCGGGCCGGGCCTTGTAGACGCCGCTATGGATGGTGAAGCCCGCGGCGTTGAACTTGCCTTCGTCGGAGTAAACGTTGCCGTCGATGTCCATCTTCACCAGGCTTGTAGCGGTGATCTCGTGGAACAGGTCGCCGTAATTGTTGATCAGGAAGCACTTGGGCTCGCCCGGGATGCGCACCGTCATGTGGGTGTCGATGGTGTCGGTCCAGCCGTACATGTCGGTGATGCGGTAGAGCGCGGCGAGATCGCAGCGCGCCTGCCATTCGGCGTCGGTCATATTGGGACGATTGACTTGCGGCGGCGCGTTCATCGCGGTTCTCCGTAACCGGGTTCGTGATGCTGACCCAATTCTAAAGCAACTCGCGCGCCAGGGCGAGTGGACCGCCCTTTCGCCCCTCGGCACACTATTTGCCTGCCGCATCGCATGCGCAGTCATTCTTCTTAGGGAGCCTGAACCGTGGCCGGCACACCGTTTCATCTCGCGTGGTTCCTCCAAGGGTCGAGCGCGCAGGCCTGGGGCGAAGCCTGGACGGGCCATATCGGCCAGAACTGGATGGAGCCCGAGCTGTTCCTGAACATGGCGCGTACGCTGGAACGCGCCTGCTTCGACTACATCCTGCTCGAAGATTCATCCTACGTCGGTGAAAGCTTCGGCGGTTCGACGGAGATCTACCTCAAGAACGCCATCGCCGTGCCGCGCCAGGATCCCTCGGTGGTGGCGGCGCTGATGACCCAGGTGACCTCGCGCATCGGCATCGTTCCGACTTTCGGAACATACGCCTATCACCCCTACCTCCTGGCCCGCCTGGTGGCGACGCTCGACCAGGTGTCGGGCGGCCGCATCGGCTGGAACGCCGTCACCGGCAGCTCGGATTTTGCGGCTATGAATTTCGGCATGCAGGGCATGCCCGACCACGACCTGCGCTACGACATGGCCGACGAATACATGGAAGTGTGCCGCGGCCTGTGGGGCTCATGGGAGCCTGGCGCACTGGTCGCCGACCGCAAGTCGGGCGTGCTGGTCGATCCCACCAAGGTCCACGCCGTCAATTACCAGGGCAAGTACTTCAGCACGCGCGGACCGCTCAACTCGGGGCCGGCGCCGCAAGGCCAGCCGGTGATCGCCCAGGCCGGCGGCTCGCCGCGCGGCCGCAAGTTCGCCGCCGCCCACGCCGACACCATCGTCGTCCACGCCAAGGGCATCGAGGCGATGAAGGCCTATCGCGAGGACGTGCACAAGCACATGGTCGCGCAAGGCCGCAAGCCGGCGGACTGCAAGGTCCTCTTCCTGATCAACCCGATCCTCGGCGAGACCATCGAGGAGGCAAGGGAGCGCAAGAAGAAGCGCGAGGCCATCGCCTTCGAGAAGATCGACGAGCGGCTGGCGCATTTCGGCAAGGTCACCAACATCGACTTCGGCAAGTTCGATCTCGACAAGCCCCTGCCCGACCACGTCACGACCAACGGCCATCAGGCCAACCTCGAACAGTTCCGCAAGATGGCCAACGGCCGGTCGATCCGCGAGACCATGGCGAGCTTCAACGCCGTCGACCTGTCGATCGAGCTTGTCGGCACGCCCGACTCCGTCGCCGCGCGCATGGGCGAGGTCATGGAGGAGGTCGGCGGCGACGGCTACCTGTTCTCGATGCCCAACGTGAACCGCCGCACCCTGGCCGAGATCGAGGACGGGCTGATCCCCGCCCTGCAGGACCGCGGTCTGATGCGCAAGGCATACGAGCACAAGCACTTCCGCGACAATCTTCTGGCGTACTGATCAACCAACGACAAGGCAGGCAGGTATCATGAGCAAGCATCGTTCGACCCGCTTCGGTCGCCGCGCGACCCTGGGCCTTCTCGGCGCCGGCCTCGCCGCGCCGTTCATCCGGCCAAGTCTCGCGCAAGCGGCGTGGCCCGAGCAGACGACCATCCCCGACATCCTGAAGGGCTCGGGCGAGGTGCGCATCGCGGGCTTCGGCGGCACCATGAACGATGCGCAGATCAAGGCCTACTACGAGCCGTTCGAGAAGATCTCGGGCATCAAGGTGCGCGCCTTCCCCGGATCGAACCCGACCAAGGTCAAGGCGATGGTCGAGACCGGCAACGTCGAATGGGACATGGCCCAGCTCAGCCGCGGCTCGATCATGAACCTGCAGAAGAGCGGCGACTACTTCGAGAAGATCGACTACGACATCATCGATCCCAATGTCGACGCCGCCTATCGCTTCGAGTATGGCCTCGAGATGCTGGTGTGGGCGCAGGTGCTGGCCTATCGCAGCGACCAGACCAAGGGGGCCGTGCCCAAGGGCTGGGCCGACTTCTGGGACACCAAGAAGTTCCCCGGCGACCGCGCCCTGATCGGCACCAGCGGCGGCAGCTGGCCCGAGCTCGAATTCGCCCTGATGGCGGCGGGCGTGCCGGCCGACAAGCTCTATCCGCTCGACATCGACAAGGGCTTCGCGAGCTACGACAA
>DATGZZ010000539.1:0-5048 GCA_035296945.1 Reyranella sp. | reverse complement strand
CCGGATCGTCGGTCACGACATCGGCGTCTGGATAGGCTACGCAATGGCCACTGACCATCCGGACTCGGTCGAGCGCATGGCGTTGCTCGATTCCAACATTCCCGGCGTCACGCCCTCGCCGCCGATCTTCCTGCCGAAGTCGGACAACACCCACAGCTGGCATTTCATGTTCAACCAGCTCGACGATCTGCCCGAAATGCTTGTGGCCGGCAGGGAGCGCGAGTACCTGTCGTGGATATTCTCCAACTACGCCTACAGGCCTGACGCGGTGGCGATCGACCACTATGTCCGCGCCTATTCCATGCCAGGAGCCATGCGGGCTGGATTCGCGTACTACCGCGCCCTGCCCGATACCATCGAGCAAAACAAGAAGCGCATGCAATCAAGGCTGAAGTTGCCAATTCTGGCACTGGGCGGCGAGCATGGAACGGCCAACGTCGCTGAGACGACACTCAAGCAGTACGCCGACGACTTGAGTGGTCACGTGCTGGCAAGTTGCGGTCACTATGTTCCCGAGGAGTGCCCGTCGGCACTGCTCGATCGTCTCATGCCGTTCCTCGACGGGTCGTGACGACGGCTCAGGCCGCCTTCACTTCCTTCTCGGCCTTCAGCGCGCGCACGGTCTGGCGCAGCGCATGCACCGTCTTCTCGATCTCCGCGCCGCCGTGCGTCGCCGAGACGAAACCGCCCGGCGCGCCCATGATGTCGACGCCGTGGCTCATCAGGCCCATGCGGATCTTGCCGGTGAGCACGCCCGACTTGGCGCCCTTCAGCTTGGCGAAGCCGAGCTTCAGCGGATCGAAGGTCGCCGGATCCACGTCCTCGCCGGTCGGGTTGGGATAGATCAGGAAGGCCGAGGAATCGCCGTAGATGCCCCACGGCACGCTCTCTTCGATCAGCACCTGGCGCAGCGCCGCGCGCAGCTCGGCCGCTGTCTTGTTGGCCTTCTCCGCCAGGTCCTCATCGCGCACCAGAGACAGCGCCGTCACCGCCGCTGCGGCCGACAACGGATTGGCGTTGTAGGTGCCGGGATGGGCGATCTTGTCCCGCTTCTTGGCCGCCGACGCCGCGTGATCGATCTGATCGAGGATCTCGCGCTTGCCGGCAACGGCACCGCCCGGCAGGCCGCCGGCCACGATCTTGGCCAGGATGCAGAGATCGGGCGTGATGCCCAGCGCCTTCTGTGCGCCGCCCGACGACCAGCGGAAGCCGGTGATGACCTCGTCCATCAACATCACCACGCCGCGTTTGGCGGTGACGTCGCGGATCGCCTGCACGAAACCCGGCGGCAGCGGCACCTGGCCCCACGAGGCGCCCGACGGCTCGAACATCACCGCGGCGATGTCGTCGCGGCTTTCGAGCAGCTTGACCGTTGCGCCGACATCGTCGGCCGGCATCAGGATGGTGAGATCGGTGACGCTCTGCACGACACCCGGCACCGACGAGCCGTCGTAGTTGGAGGTGGCGCCAGCGGCGACGTTGTCGTGCCAGCCGTGGAAGTGGCCGATGAAGCGCACGATCTTGTCCTTGCCGGTGTAGGCGCGGGCAAGACGGATCGCCATGTGCGAGGCTTCCGTGCCCGACGCCGTGAAGCGCACCTTCTCGGCCGACGGGATCAGCTCGCACACCAGCTCGGCCCAGCGCACCTCCAGCTCATGGCTCGAGCCGTAGTGGGTGCCGAGATCCATCTGGCGTTTCACGGCGTCGATGACGGCGGGGTGCGAGTGACCCAGCAGCATGGCGCCATGGCCGCCGAAATAGTCGACATACTCGTTGCCGTCGACGTCCCACTTGCGCGGGCCCTTGGCCTTGGCGACATGAATTGAATAAGGGTCGAGGTAGCGCGCATCGTGCGTGATGCCGCTCGGCAGCACCTTGCGGGCGCGCTCAAACAGCGCACCGGACCCCTGCGTGCGGGCCTTGTAGTCGGTCACGATCGCGGAATTCGTCGGTGCTGCGGTACTCATTTGCCCTCACTTTGCTAATGGCTGAGCATCGCAAGCCTCGCTTGCCTCGCCAAGGGCTGGAGCCCTATGGTCCGCCACTTTTTCGCAATGCCGGAGCCTGCCTTGAACGCCCCCTTGAATGCCAAGCCGCGCGGCCGCCAGTTCTTCAACAATCCCGGCCCCACCAACATCCCCGACCGCGTCCTGCGCGCCATGGACCGGCCGGTGATGGACTTCATGTCCGACGAGTTCGTGGCCATCCATCATGCCTGCCATGCAGGCGTGAAGCGGGTGCTGAAGACCGACCAGGGCCTCTACATGTACAACGCCAGCGGCCATGGCGCGTGGGAAGCGGCGCTGGCGAACCTGTTCGCGGCCGGCGACAGCGTGCTGATCGTCGAGACCGGCTACTTCTCGCTCGGCTGGGCGGAGATGGCGACCAACCTCGGCATCAAAGTCGAGACCTTCGCCGCCGACTGGCGCAAGGGCGCCGACATCGCCAAGCTCTCCGAGCGGCTGGCCAAGGACAAGGCGCACGAGATCAAGGCCGTGCTCTGCGTCCACAACGAGACGGCGACCGGCATGGTCCTGCCCGTCGCCGAGATCCGCCGCGCCCTCGACGAGGCCAGGCATCCCGCGCTGCTGCTCTCCGACACCATCTCCTCGCTGGCGTCGATCGAATACAAGATGGATGCCTGGGGCATCGACGTCACGGTCGGCGGCAGCCAGAAGGGGCTGATGCTGCCCACCGGGATGTCGTTCACCGGTGTCAGCAACAAGGCGCTCGACGTGGCGCGCAAGAACAAGGCGCCGCGCCATTACTTCCATTGGGAACTGATGAACGGCCGCGCGCCGCAGAAATTCATGGGCACCGCGCCGGTGCACATGTTCTTCGGCCTGCAGGAGTCGCTCAAGATGCTGGAGGAGGAAGGCCTCGACGCGGTGTTCGCCCGTCACGCCCGCCTCGCCGAGGCCACGCGCGCCGCGGTGCGCGCCTGGGGTGCGGACGGCAAGGGCCCGCAGCTCTACTGCCAAGCGCCCGACCGGCTCTCCAACTCGGTGACCACGGTGGTGATGCCCGAGGGCGTGAGCTCCGACTCGCTGCGCAAGGCCGCCCTCGATCGCTACAACCTGTCGCTGGGCGGCGGGTTGGGGCCGCTGATGGGCAAGGTGTTCCGCATCGGCCACATGGGCGACCTCAACGAGCCCATGCTGCTGGGCTGCCTCGCCACCACCGAGCTTGCGATGAAGACGGCCGGCGTGCCGTTCAGCCCGGGTGGCGTCGACGCGGCGATCGAGTCGCTGGCGAGCTGATCACTCGATCACGTCGTCGGCCATCGCCAGCAGCTTGGGCGGGACCTGCAGACCGAGAGCCTTCGCCGTCTTCAGGTTGACGGCGAGGTTGAAGTTGGTGGCCTGTTCGACCGGGAGGTCGGCAGGCTTCTCGCCCTTGAGGATGCGCGCCACGTTCAGGCCGGCGCGTTCCCACAGGCTTTCGACGTTGGCGCCATAGCTCAACAGCCCGCCGGCCGCGACGGCCTCGGCGTTGTCGAACATCGTCGGCACTGCCCCTTTCAGCGACAGCGCCGCGAGCTTGGCGCGTCGCACGAAGAAAGACGGATCGGTCGCCACCAGCAGTGCCGTTCCGGGCTTGATCGCCGAATAGGCGGCCTCGATCTCCTCGTCCGTTACCGCCTGCAGGATCTGGCTCTCGGCACCCAGCGCCTTGGCTCCCGTCCGCACGGCCTCCGCGACGACCTTGGCGCTGGGATGATTGGGATTGATGAGCACCGCGAGCACCGCCGCCTGCGGGGCGATCTCACGCAACAACTCGAGCCGCTTGGGCACCAGCTCGACATTCAAGGTGATGATGCCGGTGGCATTGCCACCCGGCCGATTCATGCTGGCGACAAGACCCAGTTGAACCGGCGGGTCGGCGATCAGGAAGTAAATCGGAACGGCATTGGTCGCAGCCTTGGCGGCAACCGCCGCCGGCGTGCTCGAGAGCGTGACGATCACCGCGACGCGCTTGGCGACAAGATCCGCCGCTAGCTCGGGCAGCTTGGCGTTCTGGCCGGCGGCCCAGCGGAAATCGATGGTGACGTTCTTGCCCTCGACGAATCCCGCCGCGGCCAGGCCCTTGCGGAAGGCGGCCAGGCGTTTGACGTTCTGCTCGGGCGAGCCGGAGTGGAAAAAGCCGATGGCGGGCAGCGATTGCTGCGCCCGCGCGGCGAGCGGCCCGAGCGCAACAGCCGCACCCAAAACCTTCGTTACGCTTCGCCGATGCATGCCTTCCCCCAACCGGGAGGATACTAGAACGCCGGCTTCCTCGCGGCGACGGCAGAAATGAACTGATCGGGGTTGATCTCCGACAGCGTCGTGCCCTTGACAACCGTCGGCTGGACCTTGATCCCGTGCACCGCCTCGAAGGCTGCCGTCTCGGGATTGAAGGCGTAGAGCTGGCCTTCGGTCATGTTGAACCACCAGCCGTGCAGGGCGAGCGCCCCTTGCTCGACCTTCTCGGCGATCCAGCGGAAGCCCATCAGGTTGCTGACGCTGTTCAGCACCGCCGCCTGCTCGACAGCGCGGGCGATCTCCTCGCGCGGGCGGCCTTTCAGCTTGCTGACGGCAAGGTCGCGCACCTCCTGGGCGATGGCGGTCCAGGTCGAGAGGTAGTCGTAGCTGGCGTAGATGCTGTCGCGGCCGTCGACCAGCGCGCCGATGCCGCCGCACAGGGCGTGACCCAGCACCACCACGTGCTCGACGCCCAGGCCCCGCACCGCGAACTCGATCGCCGAGGACGTACCGTGATGGCGCGTATCCGGCGGGTACTGGGCCGGCGGCACCATGGCCGCGACGTTGCGCACGGTAAAAATGTCGCCGGGCTTGGTCTGGGTCAGGATGCCCGGATCGACGCGCGCATCGGCGCAGCCCACGATCAGGATCTTCGGCGACTGGCCCTCGGTCGCGAGCTTCTCGAACAGGTCGTGATGCTCGCGGAAATAGCCGGTGCGGAAATCCTTGAATCCCTTGAGAAGCCGTTCCAACGCCATGACGTCTCGCCTACGATGCCGCGACCACGGCGGCAAGGTGAAATGACCC
>DATGZZ010000538.1:0-6716 GCA_035296945.1 Reyranella sp. | reverse complement strand
AGTGGTTATCGTGCTCCTTGTACGCCGGCTCCGTCCCGCCCCGGTGCTGCTGGTCGGCATGCTTGCGGTGCTGGCCTTCACCACGCCCCGCTGGGTGGTGGTGGCGCGCGATGCCGCCTTCGAGATGCAGAAGGCCGAGCGGTTGGCCACGCACGGCCTGTCGCACACGCTCTATCTCGGCCTGGGCTTCGTCGAGAACAAGTGGGGCATCCGCTACGACGACGACTACGGCGAGGAGATCGCGGGCAAGGCCGGCATCGTCTGGTGCTCGCCCGACTATTTCCGCCTGATGTGGCAGCTCTATCTCGGACGCTGGGCCGAGGATCCGGTCGAGGTCGTCCGCATCTACCTCGAGAAGGCGTGGATGCTGCTCGGCACGCCGACGCTCTATCCCGGCCCGCCGTTCGGCATCGTGCTGGCGATCGCGCTGGTCCATCTGCTGGCGGCGACGGCGTTCGGCGTCTGGCAGCGGCTCGACTTCCGGCAGGGGCTGGTGATCGAGGGCGTGGCCGTGGCCTTCGCCGGCCTGTTCCTCGCCCAGGCGATGGCAGCGCTCCCCAGCCACAGCTACGCCATGCCGGTTAACGCCTTCGTGCTGGCGCTGTTCGGCGTGATCGTCGAGTTCTTTGCGCGGATGGCGCTCATGTTCGGACCGCGGGCGTCTCGCCCGCCTCATGAGTCATGAGCGGGATGAGTCATGAGCGGGCGAGTAGGTCGCGGTAGACCGCGACCCAGCCAGCGGTCCGCGTATGACTACTTCGGCGTGTTGAAGGTCGACACCCGGTTCCACCAGGTGCTGACCGAGTTCGGGTTCTTGGGCGCCCAGCCGCGCGCTTCCATGCAGCGCGCCGTCATGCGGTCGACGTTGTTCTTGTAGCCCTGGTTGTCCATGGTCCGATAGAGGTCCTGCTGGCCGAAGCGCTCGCGCTCGCCGTCGAACGTCGAGCGCCGCTGGTCCTCGATGTTGCGCTCCTGCTGCGCCTGCTGGCGGACCTGGGCGCGGCACTGCGACTCGTCCCTGGACATCTGCTCGGCATCCTTGCCTTCCATGGTGAAGGTCTTGGGCGCGCAGGCCGACGCCGCGAGGGCTACGGTAGCGAGGAGGACGAGGCTCCTCATTTGGCACCTGCCAGCGCCGCCTCGATCGCCTTCAGCGCCTCGGACGCCTTGGCCGCATCGGGACCGCCGCCCTGCGCCATGTCGGGCCGGCCGCCGCCGCCCTTGCCGCCGAGCGCCGCGACGCCGGCTTTCACCAGCTCGATCGCGCTCAGGCTCTTGGACAGATCGTCGGTGACGCCGACCACCGCCGACGCCTTGCCGTCCTCGACCCCGATCAGGGCGACCACCCCCGAGCCCAGCTTCTTCTTGAACTCGTCGGCCATGCCCTTGAGGTCTTTGCCCGGCACGCCGTTCAGCACGCGGCCGATCAGCTTCACGCCGCCGACGTCGCGCACCTCGTCGGCCGGCGATGCCGCCGCACCGCCGCCGCCGGCCAGCGCCAGCGCTTTGCGCGCGTCAGACAGCTCGCGCTCGACCTTGCGCTGGCCGTCGACCAGGGCCTGCAGGCGGACCGGCAGATCCTCGGGCCGGACTTTCAGGACAGCCGCCGCATCGGCCAGCAGCTGGGCCTGATGGCGGACATGCTCCTCGGCCGCGGCACCCGCCACCGCCTCGATGCGGCGCACGCCGGCCGAAACGGCGCCCTCGCCGATGATGCGGAACAGGCCGATGTCGCCGGTGCGCAGCGCGTGGGTGCCGCCGCACAATTCGACCGAATATTTCTGGCCGTCCTCGCCGCCCATCGAGAGGACGCGCACTTCCTCGCCGTACTTTTCGCCGAACAGCGCCATGGCGCCCGCCGCAATCGCCTCCTCGGGCGTCATCAGCCGCGTATCGACCGACGAGTTCTTGCGGATGCGCTCGTTGACCTCGTCCTCGATCTTGCGCAGCTCTTCCAGCGAGATCGCCTTGGTATGGCTGATGTCGAAGCGCAGCCGGTCGGGTGCCACCAGCGAGCCCTTCTGCGTGACATGCTCGCCGAGACGGCGGCGCAGCGCCTCGTGCAGCAGATGGGTCGCCGAATGGTGGGCGCGCAGCTGCGCGCGCCGCACCGGGTCGATGGTCATGGTGACGTCGTCGCCGACCCTGAGCTCGCCCCTGGTGAGCGTCGCATGATGGGCATGCAGGTCGCCTGCCCGCTTTTGGACGTCGGCGATCGCCGCCTCGCCACCGCCGCCGGCGAACTTGCCGGTGTCGCCGAGCTGGCCGCCCGACTCGGCATAGAACGGCGTCTGGTTGACGATGATCCAGCCGGTCTGGCCGGCCTGCAGCGCCGGCACTTCGCGACCGTCGATCACGATCGCCTTGATCTGGGCCTCGGCGCGCTCAGTATCGTAGCCTAAAAACTCGGTGGCACCCGCCTTGTGGCGCACGTCGAACCACACCGCCTGGTCGGCCATCTCGCCGGAGCCCGACCATGCCGCGCGCGCCTTGGCGCGCTGCTCGTCCATTGCCTTCTCGAAGCCCTCGACATCGACCTTGATATCGCGCGCCCGCAGAACGTCCTGCGTCAGGTCGAGCGGGAAGCCGAAAGTGTCGTAGAGCTTGAAGGCGACGTCGCCCTTCAGCACATGGCCGGCCCCGAAGTTCCTGGTCTCGTCGTCGAGCAGCTTCAGGCCGGTGCCCAGCGTCTTCTTGAAGCGGCCTTCCTCGAGCTTCAGCGTCTCGGTGATCAACGGCTGCGCGCGCACCAGTTCAGGATAGGCATCGCCCATCTCGTGCACCAGGGTCGGCACCAGCCTGTAGACCATCGGGTCCTGCGCCCCCAGCAGATGGGCATGGCGCATGGCGCGGCGCATGATGCGGCGCAGCACGTAGCCGCGGCCTTCGTTGGACGGCAAGATGCCGTCGGCGATCAGGAAGGCCGTGGTGCGCAGATGGTCGGCGATCACCTTGTGCGAGGCCGACTGCGCACCCTTCGGGTCGACGCCGGTCTCGTGCGCCACCGCATCGATCAGGTTGCGGAAGAGATCGATGCCGTAGTTGTCGTGCGTGCCCTGCAGGACCGCGGCCATGCGCTCGAGGCCCATGCCGGTGTCGATCGAGGGCCTGGGCAGCGGCAGGCGCGTGGTTGGCGTCTGCTGGTCGTACTGCATGAAAACCAGGTTCCAGATCTCGATGAAGCGGTCGCCGTCCTGGTCGGCGCTGCCCGGCGGGCCGCCCGGCACGCCGTCGCCGTGGTCGTAGAAGATCTCCGAGCACGGGCCGCAGGGGCCGGTATCGCCCATCGCCCAGAAATTGTCCGAGGTCGAGATACGGATGATCCTGCTGTCGGACAGGCCCGCGATCTTCTTCCAGTAGCCCGCCGCTTCCTCGTCCTCGCTGAACACGGTGACCACGAGCTTCTCGGCCGACAGGCCGAACTCCTTGGTGATCAGCTTCCAGGCGAGCTCGATCGCACGCTCCTTGAAGTAGTCGCCGAACGAGAAGTTGCCCAGCATCTCGAAGAAGGTGTGGTGGCGTGCGGTGTAGCCGACATTCTCGAGGTCGTTGTGCTTGCCGCCGGCGCGCACGCACTTCTGCGCCGTCGTGGCGCGCACGTAAGCGCGCTTCTCCAGGCCGGTGAAGACGTTCTTGAACTGCACCATGCCCGAGTTGGCGAACATCAGCGTCGGGTCGTTGCGCGGCACGAGCGGGCTCGACGGCACGATCTCGTGGCCGTTTTTGGCGAAGTATTCTAGGAAGGTGCGGCGAATGTCGCTGACGCTTTGCATGCGCTGCTTGTAGCGTGCGGGCCAAGCCTTCGTCCAGAACGGGGACCTGCCGGAAAATGGCCGAATCGGCCCATTCCACCGCAACTTTACGCCTCACGATGGGCGATCTCAGGATCGCCCATCCGATCACCGTGCCCAACGCGGCGGTTCCCGCGGCCGAGGTCGTGCCGGCCCTGCAGGGGTTGGTGAATGCGGTCGTCGAGGCGGCAGAAACGGGCAAGGCGATCTCCTGCCGCAAGGGCTGCGGCGCGTGCTGCCGCCAGCTCGTTCCGGTGTCGCGCGCCGAGGGCGAGCGCCTGCTGCAGATCGTCGAGGCGATGCCGGCGGAGCGGCGCGAGACATTGAAGGCGAGATTCGCGGCGGCCGAGGCGGCGATCGAGGCGGCGGAGCTGACGGACCGCCGAGGACGGAGCGACCGTGAGCTCTCGACGGCTTACTTCGCGATGGGTGTGGCCTGCCCCTTCCTCGAGGATGAAAGCTGCTCGATCCATCCCGAGCGGCCGCTGGTGTGCCGCGAATATCTCGTGACGTCGCCGGCCGCGCTGTGTGCCGGGCCAACTCAGGAAGGGGTGACGCCAGTGGCGGTGCCCAAGGTGTCGATGGCTGCGCGGGGGCTGCAGGACGACGGCGACGACTGGTTTCCGCTGGCGACGCTGATGGCGTGGTCGCGGACGCGACCGCGCAAGGGTACGCGCCGGACGGGGCCGGAGTGGGTGCAGAGGTTCTTGCGGAACTTGTCGTCAGCGACGAAGCGATAGGGCGCTCGGAAGTATCTGGATTCTTTCTGCGCTGTGCGGGCTACCGCGCATCAGAATGCGCTTACGCCCGCCCTTAACTTTCGCGCGAAGCGCGAAAGTAAGAAAGTGGGGCGGCACTGTGCGTGGGGGTACAGCGCCGCCCCGGCGACAGGAGACAGGGGATCCTGGTCGCAAAACTTCTCTGTCATCCCGAGCGGAGCGAGGGACCTTTCGTGTGGCCTTAAAGGTCCTTCGGGCGGAGTTTAGCCTGAGCTTCGCCGAAGGGGCCTCGGGATGACAACGAGACCGAGGCGTTATTCCTCGTCGTCCTCGTCTTCCTTGCCGCCGTCCATCAGGGCACCGGCCAGGATGCCGGCGTTGGCGCGCACCTTGTTCTCGATCGCCTGGGCGACCTCGGGGTGCTCGCGCAGATAGGTCTTGGCGTTCTCGCGGCCCTGGCCGATGCGCTGGCCATCGTAGGAATACCAGGAGCCCGACTTCTCGACGACGCCGGCCTTCTCGCCGAGGTCAACCAGCTCGCCGACCTTGCTCACGCCCTCGCCGTACATGATGTCGAACTCGACGACCTTGAACGGCGGCGCCACCTTGTTCTTCACCACCTTGACGCGGGTGTGGTTGCCGATGACCTCGTCCTTGTCCTTGAGCGCGCCGATGCGGCGGATGTCGAGGCGGACCGAGGCATAGAACTTCAGCGCCTGACCGCCCGTCGTGGTCTCGGGACTGCCGAACATGACGCCGATCTTCATGCGGATCTGGTTGATGAAGATCACCAGCGTGTTGGACTTGGAGATCGAGGCGGTGAGCTTGCGCAGCGCCTGGCTCATCAGGCGGGCATGCAGGCCGGGCAGCGAATCGCCCATCTCGCCCTCGAGCTCGGCCTTGGGCACCAGGGCCGCCACCGAGTCGATCACCAGCACGTCGACGGCGCCCGAGCGCACCAGCGTGTCGGCGATCTCCAGCGCCTGCTCGCCGGCGTCGGGCTGGGAGATCAGGAGGTTCTCGATGTCAACGCCGAGCTTCTTGGCATAGCCCGGATCGAGCGCATGTTCGGCGTCGATGAAGGCGCAGGCGCCGCCCTTCTTCTGCGATTCGGCGACGACGTGCAGGGCCAGCGTGGTCTTGCCCGAGCTCTCAGGGCCATAGATCTCGACGACGCGGCCCTTGGGCAGGCCGCCGATGCCGAGCGCGATGTCGAGCCCCAGCGAGCCGGTCGAGATCGACTCGATCTCCAGCGCCTCGCGCTGGCCCAGCTTCATGATGGAACCCTTGCCGAAGGCCCGTTCGATCTGGGCCAGGGCGGCGTCCAGCGCCTTGTTCTTGTTTTCCATGCCTTCTTTTTCGACCACTTTCAGAACTGCGGACATTAGCTGCCTCCTCGTTCTCCCACGCCCCTGTCAGGAGCGGCAATGCGGATAAGTCCGCCGGGGGTCGGGCCAATGTACCTATTTTGTTCCAGACGGCAAGAGGGTAAATAACCCACTGATAAAACTAATATTCTTGACACAAGTTCTAGCTATGTTCGCCCCGGTCGTTCGCCTCCATGGGGAAAGCGTTATCAATCCTTGGGCGGCACGAACATGTAGCCCACACCCCTCACCGTGCGGATCGCCTCGGGGTGCGCGGGATCCTTCTCGACCTTGCGGCGGATGCGCGTGATGCGCAGGTCCATCGCCCGATCGAACACCTCCATCTCGCGATGGCCGATGGTCTCGAGCAGCCAGTCGCGCGCCAGCGGCCGGTTGGGGTTCTCGGCAAACACCTTCAGGAGGTCGAATTCGCTGGCCGACAGGGTCTCCTCGCTGCCGTCGGCATCGACCAGCACGCGCTTCTCGAGGTCGAGCACGCGCCGGCCCATGCGCACCCGCGGGCCGGCCGACGGCGCCGCCGCTCCCTGGGCGCGGCGCAGCACGCTCTTGATGCGGGCCAAAAGCTCGCGCGGATCGAAGGGTTTGGGGATGTAGTCGTCGGCGCCGGTCTCCAGGCCGACCACGCGGTCGACGGTATCGCCCGCCGCCGTCACCATGATGATGCAGATGCGGCCGCTCTTTTCGCGCAGCCAGCGGGCGACGGCGAAGCCGTCCTCGCCGGGCAGGCCGACATCGAGCAGGACCAGGGCTGGCAACTCGCGCTCGACCATGCGACGCAGGCTCGCCCCCGATTCGAAGCCGGTGACGCGGAAGCCCTG
>DATGZZ010000537.1:0-8117 GCA_035296945.1 Reyranella sp. | reverse complement strand
GGCACGCTCATCGCCATGCGCAGCACCGCGCCGGGCGGCGCCAGCGTGTAGGCCGAGACCCAGTCGACGAAACGGCGCAATGCATCGGCCATCGGCAAGGCCGGCAGGATCTCCTCGATGTCACGCAGCTTGTTGACCGCGACCTCGCCCGATCCTTCGCCCCACACCACGCCGATCGTGAGCCGCTTGCCGAGCGGTACGATCACAAAATGACCGGCAGCGACTTCCAGGCCGTCCGGCACGCTGTAATCGTAGGCGTCGGCCAGAGGCAGCGGCAGCAGCACGCGGACGGTGCGCTTGATGTTTTCCACCGATTCCGGCCGCGACGACGCAGGCCCCTCGGCTTGTGGCTCCGAGGGGGAATCGCTAGAAATTGTGGCAGCAGGCGAGTCCGAACCACTGGCCATTGGGGTAGTTTATATGAAGTTCTTCGTCGATACCGCCGATGTCGCCGAAATCAAGGATTTGGCGGCCTCGGGTCTGCTCGACGGGGTGACGACCAACCCCTCGCTGATCATGAAGGCAGGCCGGCCGATGCTGGACGTGATCCAGGAGATCTGCGCCATCGTCCCCGGCCCGGTCAGCGCCGAAACCGTGGCGACCGACCACAAGAAGATGCTCGAAGAGGGCAGGAAGCTCGCCAGGCTCGCCAAGAACGTCGCCGTGAAGGTGCCGCTGACGCCGGATGGCCTCAAGACCTGCAAGGTCCTGTCGTCGGAAGGCACGATGGTGAACGTCACCTTGTGCTTCTCGGCGGCGCAGGCACTGCTGGCAGCCAAGGCCGGCGCCACCTTCATCTCGCCCTTCGTCGGCCGGCTGGACGATATCGGCCAGGACGGCATGCATCTGATCGGCGAGATCATGACGATCTATCGCCAGTATCCCCACTTCAAGACCGAGGTGCTGGTCGCCTCGGTGCGTCACAGCCAGCATGTCATCCAGGCGGCCAAGCTCGGCGCTCATGTCGCCACTCTGCCGCCCAGCGTGCTGCGCCAGCTCTTCAAGCACGCCCTCACCGACAACGGTCTAAAAGCCTTCCTCGACGACTGGGCCAAGACCGGTCAATCCATCCTCTGATCCGGAGCGACATATGGGCAGCGACGGCACGGTCACGGCGCCCGACGGTTCGGGGCGGCAGGTCAAGTTGATCACCGCCGAAGACGTCGTGGCCTACCTGAAGGCGCATCCCGACTTCTTCGAGAAGCACCCCGAGCTCGCCGAGGCCATGGCGCTGGTGCCGCGCGTGCAGGGCCCGGGCGTGATCGACATGCAGCAGGCGATCCTCAAGCGCCTGCGCAGCGAGATCGACCGGCTGAAGAACGAGCGCACCGAGATCATCGCCAATTCCAAGCAGAACCAGATCGTCCAGAACCGCATCCAGGCGGCGGTGATCAGCATCATCCAGGCCTCGACCTTCGAGAAGATGATCCATGTCGTCACCCACGAGCTGCCCGAGCTTCTGGACGTCGACTTCATCACCCTGGCCATCGAGGCCAATGCCGACGCACCCAAGCGCGTGCCGGTGCGCGGCGTCTACGTCCTGGCGCCAGGCGCCATCGATGCCGCCATCGGCCCCGACAAGCATGCCCGCCTGCGCGCGGACATCGCCGGCGAGGAGGCGTTCTTCGGCGACATCGCCCGCTTCGTGAAGTCCGACGTGCTGATGCGGCTACGCGTCTCCTCAGGCTCGCCCGATGGCGTGATGTGCTTCGGCTCGCGCGATCCGCAGGCCTTCGGCCCCGAGCAGGCCACCGAGCTCCTGTTCTTCCTGTCCAAGGTGCTGGAGAACACCATTCGCGCCTGGCTCGACCTGCCAGAATGACACGCCGATGAGCGTCGAGACGGCGCGAGCGGCTTGGCGGGACTGGCTGAAGAGCGAACGCCGGCTCGCCCATCACACGCTGGTCGCCTACGAGCACGACGTCGCGACGTTCCTCGGCTTCATGACCACCTATCTCGGTGGGCCCCCCAGCTTGGCCACGCTCGGCAAGCTGAAGCCTGCCGAATTCCGCGCCTGGCTGGCCGAGCGGGCGCGCCAGGGTCTTGCCCGCACCTCGACGGCCCGCGCTTTCTCGTCGGTCCGTTCCTTCTTCCAGTTCCTCGACAGGCGCGGGCTGGCCCACAACGCCAGCATCGGCGCCATCCAGACGCCCAAGCTGCCGCGTTCTGTGCCCAAGGCGCTCTCCGAACGCGACATGGAGGACCTCCTGGAGGCGCCGGCCGAGCAGGAGCGCGAGGCCTGGCTCGATCTGCGCGACGCCGCCGTCCTGCTGCTGCTCTATGGCGCGGGGCTGCGCATCGGCGAGGCGCTCGGCCTCTCCAAGGGCGTCGTCGAGGACCTGCTGAAGACCGGCCGCGACACGCTCTCCGTCACCGGCAAGGGCAACAAGACGCGCCTCGTGCCGCTGCTGCCGCAGGCGCTCGACGCCCTGCGCATCTATCGCGATGCTTGTCCCTGGCTGGCGGCCCGTGGTCCGGGCGAGGCCTTCTTCGTCGGCGCCCGCGGCGGCGCGCTCGATCCCGCCATCGTGCAAAAGCGCGTGCGCGATATCCGGCGTGGGCTCGGCCTCGCCGAGAGCGTGACGCCGCACGCGCTGCGTCATTCCTTCGCCACCCATCTCTTGGGCGCCGGCGGCGATCTCAGGACCATCCAGGAGTTGTTAGGCCACGCCTCGCTGTCGACGACCCAGCGCTACACCGACGTCGACGCGGCCCGCCTCACCGCCGTCTATCGCGCTGCCCATCCGCGGGCGAAGCGGTGATGGGAGCGCGGGCCTCCGGCCCGCTCATGATGCGGGCCAGAGGCCCGCGCTCCCAGCAATGACTAATCTCGGAACGCCGCCAAATGGAACGGCCGCTTTGCCGGTTTGCCGGCCACATCATAGGTACGCACGCGCATCTTCAGCGGATCGGCCAGGAGGCCGACGGTGCAGAAGCCGGGCTCGACGTCCTCGTGGGCGACGCTGCCGATCACGCAGGAGAAGTTGGTCTTTGCTTCCTTCTGCAAGGGGACCTTCCAGGTGATGACATACTCGTTGGCCCCGACAAGCTCGCAGCTCTCGATCATGTAGCCCCGGGCGATTGAACCGTCTGCCGCAATGACGCACGCCAGCCGCTTCTCGAACTCCGCCATGTTTCGCTCCCTACTTGCACACGCGGAGCCTGTGGTACTTGATTTGGCGTCGACAGACTATGTGCAAACGCGCAGCCGGATTGCGCTGCACAGACCACAAGCGTCAGCAGCGTCCGTCCGTCGCACGACGCATCCGAGCGTTATAAGGAGGAGCTTCCCGAAAGCGCGGGACGCGTCAGTCGCGATTATTTGGAATCGGCAACGTCGTCGGGGTGATCTTCAGGATCTTGTAGCCAGCCTGCTCGAGCTTGACCGATTCGTGTTCCGCTTCCTTGAAGCTGGAATAGCCGATGCCAAGCTGCAGTTTTGTCGTCGGGTGCTCGGTCCACACCATATGCTTGCCGAATGCTTCTGTTGTCATAGACCAATATAGGCACTCTGCTGGGCCATCGCGACTCCGATCGCGCCGGCCGTCGTATCCGCCGCACCCACTGCCCCGCTGCCTTACTCTGCCTTTTTGTAGACCACATGCAGTGCGCCGCCGGATGTCGGCTCGCACTTGACCAGGCTGAGCGGCAATTCAAGTGTACCCGCGGGAAACAGCGGGATGCCGTCACCCAGCACCAGGGGAATAGTCGCCATCTCCAGCACGTCGAGCCGGCCGATCGCGATCAGTCCGCGGATGAGCTGGCCGCCGCCCTCGACGCCGATCCTGCGATAGCCGCGCCCTTCGAGTTCGTCGGCGAGGGCACGAAGATCACCCGATCGCGCTTCGACCTGCGATGGTGCCGCCTCGATCGGCCGACTGGTCATGACGAACACCGGCTTGCCGGCATGTGGCCACTCCCCCATGCCGCGTTCGATCTCGTACGTGTCGCGGCCCATCACCACCGCATCGACCGCCGCGTGGAAGGCATCGATGTCGAATTCCTGCGGCGGATAGGGCATGAGCCAATCGAACGAGCCGTCTGATCGCGCGATCTTGCCGTCGAGCGACATCGCGATGTGGCAGTGCCAGACGGGTTTGGTCACGTTGCGAATACCTTGGCCAGGAACGCCTTCACGTCTGTCACAAACGCCTTCCACGCCGCCTCGTTGGCGCCGTAGTGCGCGCCGCAGCAGCCGCCGGGCTTGCTGCGGTTGCCGACGCCGGGGAGGTAGCGCACCGCCAAGCCAAGCGCGTCGAAGCTGTGATGGGCGCCCTCGTAGGTGCGCGTCTCGACGAGGTCACGGCCCTGCACGACCCGGCCGATCACCGCCTGGCATTGCGGCACCGGCGTCCAGTCGTCGAGCGCGCCCATGGCGAACAAGGTCGGCTGGCGTACGGCGAGCTTGGGCCCGAGCGGATCGGCCAGTGCGCAGTCGGGATAGACCAGGATCGCCGCTCGAGCGATCGGCGCGGCGTCGGCGGGCTGCGCTGACAATGCGCGCAGCATGGCCACGCCGCCACCGTAGGAATAGCCCATGAACGCCAGCCGCTTGGAATCGACAAACCCCTGCTTGCCGAGCCAGGCCAATGCGGCGTCGATGTCGTGGGCACGTGCTTCGGCGTCAGCCTGCGTCGGCCAGTTGCGGCCACAGACGTCGCTCAGCCCCCGCGTGGAGAAGCTATCGACCACCAAGGCGACGTAACCCCATGAGGCCAGCAGACCGGCCATGCGTGCGGTGTTCTGACCCGGTCCACCGCAGCCATGAAAAATGGCGATGGCCGGCGCGGCACTACTGCCGGTTGGTCGAAAGAGTTGCGCGCTAAGCTGCACCGTGCGGCCGCCCTGCTCGACCGGCACGCGCACATTCTGCTGCGCATCTACGGTACGCCCGCAGGCCAGAAGCCCGAGCAGGCCGATCAAGAGGGCCCAGGATCTATTTCCTTGTGTCACCGCTTGAACACCTCCTTTCGGCAAGAACGAGGACTAGTGTCCGCCCTGCTGCGCTTCGGCGGAGCAAATCTCGCCGAAGACCGACGACTACCCCGCGGCATGACATGGATCGACGAAAGGAGTTGAGCATGTGTCGCAAGATCGTTGTCCCGATCCCGGCAGCGCAATGCGCGCGCTCCGCTGCCCTGGCGCAGGCGCGCCACAGCGGCGCGAACGGGAGGGACAAACGGACGATCATACAGCTCATGCGAACCAGCCCTCGTTCAGCCGCTCCGAACATACCGACTCTTTCGACAGCACAAAATTGTATCCGTCGTACCGTCGGCACGATCGCCATTGCAAACCGCAGCCAGAGCGCGCGACAGTGTGAACCGCTCGGTTGTGCGGGACGAGCAACTGCCCTTGCTTGGGGACGGGCCGATGATGGCCGGCGAAGATTTTCTTCGCCGCGGCATGCCCACCCAGCCGAGGCTGAACTTCGGCGCAAGCATGGAGTTCAGTCATGTTCTTGAGAATACTGGCCGCGTCTTTCCTTTTGTCGCTGCCTGGCTGCATGCAATCCGGCTACCTCGTCACCAGCCTGGCCGGCGATTCCGTAGCAGCAAGGCAATCCGCACAAGCAACCACCTTGCGCTACACCAATCATCGCCCGGCCGCGACCGCCGAGGAAATAGTGCTGTTGCGTGTCGAGGGATCGTTCACGCCCGGCGACCGCGCCAAGATCCTGCGCGCTGTCAACGAATGGAACGTGGCCCTGAACGGCTTCGTCCGGTTCACGATCGTCGAGGACTCTGGCATGGCCGCCGCGAATGCGCGCCCGTCGCGACCGTGGTCTATCATGGCGGCTGAGGGCATCGCCCCGCGCGTCGTGCCCGGTCCGACGATCGCGCTTGCCCACACGCAGCCATTGCCCGGTTCAGGCGGCTTGATGATCGTCTACGTCGATCGCATCGGCACGCGCGACCTGGGCAGCGTGGTCATGCACGAGCTCGGCCACGTGCTGGGCGTGGGCCATGGCGAAAGGGGCCTGATGGCCGCACACTATCATCCGACGGATCAGCAATGCGTCGATAAGGCCACGATCGCGGCCGTCGCCGCCGGGCGTCGATTGGCGGTGGATCGGCTCAATTGGTGCGAGACGAATGTGGCAAGCGCAGCGCGCTAAGGCTCCTCTCCTCCTCCTCCTCATGCTCCTCTCCCCCTTGGGGAGAGGTTGGGCGAGGAGGTGATGCGGGAGGAAATCTTCGAAGCCCCCCTCACCTAGCCTCTCTCCCTAGCGGGGGAGAGGAATATGAAGGGAGAATTGAAAGAGCAGATTAGCTCGGTTCTACTCTGCCGGCGCCGGGGTCTTGAAGATCGGAACGCCTTCGGTGCGGTCCTCGAGTGCCTCGGCGCCTTCCGTCGGCAGCACCTTCACGTAGTTCAGCGCGCCGTTGATGTCGTCCTTCCAGACCTCCTTCGGCAGGTCGTAGACGAACTCCACGCCATAGCCGTTGGGATCGTGGATGTAGAGGCTGTGCGTCATGCCGTGCTCGACGCGGCGGTCGAACTTCACGCCCTTCTTCTGCAGGTACTCGAGATGCTGCAGCCACGCCTCGCGGGTCGGCATGGTGATGGCGATGTGGTTGATCGCGCAGGGCATGCCGAACATCGACCAGTTTTCGGGCGGCTTGGGCAGGTCGCGGTTTTCGACCAGGGCGACGTCATGATGATGGCTGGTGCCGTCCTCGCGCACGCCCGAATAGAAACGCATCTTCGGCGGGTTCGGCCGATCCTTGGTCGGCGTCAGCTGTCCGACCTGGCGGAAGCCCACGACCTCGGTCCAGAAGCGATGCGACTCCTCGATGTCGCGCACGTTGAGCACGAGGTGATTTACGCCACGCGGTGTTACCGGCTTGTCCATCGTTACACTCCCGGGATGATCTGTCGTTGTGCTGATACTACCCTCAAACGAAGCGCTGGCCCACCCTTGCCTGTGATCAGGGGGGCTGTGGTCAGGGCACTTTCCCCGCCGTAACGGGGTTTCTTGTCGGTTCCATGGCCGCAGGCTTCGGCGGCGGGACGGTCGGGTTGACCGGCCGGCGCACGACCAGGGGCGCATTGCGGATCGACTGCAGGTCGACCGTCGGCATCGGCAGGCCCAGGTGCTGCAGGACGCCGTTGGCCAGCTCCTCGTAGCGGTTGAAGCTGCGGCGCAGGCGGCCGCGCCAGGACGGGATGCCGCCATTGGCGTGCAGCTCGTAAACCGATTCGCGATGGTCGAGGGCAGAGCCGACATGATCCCACGCCATGTGCAGCAGGGCCGCGCGCTGCCGGGCGGTGTAGCCGCCACCGGCAAAGGATTCCTCCAGGCCCTGGGCCAGCGCCGGCTCGGCGAGGTCGCGATCGGTCGGCGCCACGACCAGCGACGAGCCGGGCAAGGTCCGCAGCACCTCGCCCATGCGCGGCCGCGCCTTCAGCATGGCAATGCTGCCGGTGGAGAGATGGAGAGGGTTCGGCGCGCAATAGCCCTCGGGCGTGAACTCCGGATCGAGCTCGGCCGCCGTCTGGCAGCTGCGCACGGTCTGCACGTCGGTGATCAGATCGACCAGGTACTCGACGGTCGCGTCGTGCGAAGCGAGCCCCATGGCGTGCGTGCAGGCGAGCGCCAGCCCCAGGGTGAACTCGGCCTTGGAGAGCCAGCAATAGAGCTGATGCCAGAACAGCCAGCGCGCCACCGGATCGGCGAACGGCTCGGTGAGGAAGACGCGCTCCCACGGGATCAGCACGTCGTCGAGCCACATCTGGCCGTCGAGCTCGTCGAAGCGCGCGCTGAGCGGGGCGGAGAACGGGTTGCCATCGCGCGCCACGGGCTTGCGGCAGACCACGGTGACGCCGGGCGCGTTGACCGCGACGACGAAGGTGGCGCGATGCCCTTTGTAGTCCACGCCGTTGTGGGCGCCGATATAGACGTCGTGGGCGTAGGCCGGGCTGGTGTGCATACCGATCTTGCCGCTGATCACCAGGCCCTTGTCGGTTTCCTTGACGATCTTGAGCGCCGCCCGCTCGGCGGGATCCTCGCGCAGGCGATAGCCGATGGTCGCGGCACCGGCGGCGAAGGTGAGGAAGCGGCCGGTGCGGGCGATCAGCGCGCGATAGGCCTCGGCGTTGGCACGCTGCTCGGG
>DATGZZ010000536.1:0-2827 GCA_035296945.1 Reyranella sp. | reverse complement strand
CGCCTGGCTGTCGCGCTCGCTGCTCGGGCCGCTCAGGGAACTCACCGCCGGCGTCACGCGCTTTGCCGCCGGGGACTACGGCGCCCAGGTGGCCGTGCGCAGCCGCGACGAGATCGGCCGCCTCTGCTCGGCATTCAACGGCATGGTCGACGAGCTGCGCGAGAAGACCATCGTCATCGAGAACAAGAACCGCGAGAACGAGCAGTTGCTGCTCAACATGCTGCCGGGGCCGATCGCCAACCGCTTGCGCGGCGGGGAGAAAAACATCGCCGACGGCTTTGCCGAGGTCACCGTGGCCTTCGCCGACATCGTCGGCTTCACCGCCCTGTCCTCGCAAATGCCTCCCGCCAGCGTCGTCAGCCTGCTGAACGGCTTGTTCACCCGGTTCGACGAGGCGGCCCAGGAGCTCGGCATCGAAAAGATCAAGACGTTGGGCGACGCCTACATGGCCGTGTGCGGCCTGCCGGTGCAGGTGCCCGATCATGCCGAGCGCATGGTGCGCATGGCGATCCGGATGCTCCACATCACCCGGGAGCATGCCCTGGAACATCGCGTTGCGCTGACCCTCCGGGTCGGCATCAACAGCGGCCCCGTCGTGGCCGGCGTGATCGGCAAGACGAAGTACATCTACGACCTTTGGGGCGACACGGTGAACATGGCGAGCCGCATGGAATCGGGCGGGGTGCCGGGCACGATCCAGGTGACGCGGCCGGTGTATGACAAGCTCAAGGACCGCTTCGCCTTCGAGCCGCGGGGCGAGATCGAAATCAAGGGCAGAAGCAACGTCGAGGCCTGGCTGCTGAAGATCTGAGTCCAGGGCGGCCAAGCAACGCTCACCCCTCCTTCGCCATCTCCCAAAACACCGGCACCGTGGTGCTCTCAAGGGCGTCTCGACTACACCGCGGTCGGCAACGTCGTGACCCTCGCCTCGCGACTGTGCGCCAGCGCCGAGGACAAGCAGATCCTGGTGGACCGTGTCGGGGCCGGGGCGATCGGAGCGAAGACGCCGCTCGTGGAGCTCGACCCGGGGAACCTGAAGGGGTTCGACCAGCCCGTTCCCGTGTTCGCCGTCCGCGAACACGGGCCGCCCTAGCCAGAGCATGACGGGTCCGGCTGCCGGTCTGCGCGCACAGACCACAGCGCTTCGCTCGACTACAGCCTGCCGGCAAACTGCAAGCTCACGGCTGATCCGCGCGCGCAACGGCCATGTTCGCAGCGCTCGTGAAGGCGATGGCCAGAGAACGTCTTGCGGGCAGACGCCATTGTTCCCCACAGGACATCCGCGCAGGCGGCAGTCTCCTACACTGGGCCGAAGCACGGAGGCGTACCATGTCCGGCTCGAGTGGCACCAAGGTCCTGTCGATCGCACGCTCCGACGATCCGTCACTCAGCGCTGCTGACGACCAGAATGTCTCGAGCGTGCTCTCCGGCGCGGCCTGGGACGCCCGCCAGATCACCTACAGCTTTCCCACGTCATCCGACGTCTATGGCACTCGCCTCAGCTATGGCGATCCCGCACCGTTCAACGGGTTCATGCCGGTCTCGGCGCAGCAGCAGGGCGAGATCCTGCGCGCCTTCTCGCTGATCAGCAGCTACACCGGCTTAAGCTTCAGCGAGATCAGCGAGACGGCGGACACGCACGCCACCTTGCGGTTCGCCAATTCCTTCTCGCCAGCGACGGCCTACGCTTATTACCCAGGCACCTACCCGCAGGCGGGCGACGTCTTCTTCGGCACGCTCGGGCGCAATCCTGTCATGGGCAACTCCGATTCCGGACAGGTGCTGCTGCACGAGATCGGCCACGCGCTCGGGCTCAAGCATGCGCATGAGATCCTGACCTACGGCGCCATGAACGCCGACCGGCAGGACATCGAATTCTCGCTGATGAACTACCCGAACTACATCGGCTCGACCGAGGGCTACCAGACGGCCAGCACCTCGCCACAGAGCTTCATGATGTACGACATCGCGGCCCTGCAGCACATGTACGGCGCCAACTTCGACCGGGTCGGGCAAACCGACACCTACACCTGGTCGGCGACCACGGGCGCCGGCCTCATCGACGGAGTCTCGCAGGGCACGCCTGTCGACAACCACATCTTCCAGACGATCTGGACCGGCGGGGCGACAGCGACCTACGACCTCAGCAACTTCGCGCAGGACCAGGTCGACGACATGAACCCCGGCGGCTGGATGTCGTTCTCGACCGCGCAGCTTGCCCACCTGAACGCCTACGCGCCCGCGAAGACAGGCGACATCTTCGCGCTGGGCAACGTCTACAATGCGCTGCCAGTCGACGGCGATGGGCGCTCGCTGATCGCCAACCTGTTCAGCGGCGCCGGCAACGACACCATCACAGGCAATGCTGCCGGCAACGACATCCGCGCCGGCGCCGGCAACGACAAGGCAGCCGGCGGCGCTGGCAACGACACGCTCGCGGGCGAGGCGGGCAACGATACGCTGGCGGGCGACGCCGGCGACGATCGTCTCGACGGCGGCACCGGCATGGACCTGCTGGCCGGCGGCGCGGGCAAGGACGTCTTCGCCTATGCCGTGGGATACGGTGCCGACACGATCCTGGACTTCCTGCAGGCCGATAGCGATGCGATCGATTTCACCGCCATGGCCGGCCTGCGCAGCGTCGGTGACCTCCTCGCCCGCGGACTCCAGATGCTGGCCGACGCCGTCTTCGATTTCGGCAACGGCGACAGCCTCACCCTGAAGAACGTGCAGATGGGGAGCCTGGGGGCGAGCGACTTCATGCTGGCGCCGGGCGAGCCCGCACGGATCATCGAACAGGCGGGCGCGACCAGCCTGGTCCAGGTGG
>DATGZZ010000535.1:0-4901 GCA_035296945.1 Reyranella sp. | reverse complement strand
GGCAACACCGCCTTGCCCAGCAAGGCTTTGGCGACGCCAGCCTGCAGGCGGTCGGCGACGGCCAACACCTCCTGGGTGGCACCCGCCGCCCCGGCCCCGATCAGCATGGCGACCCGCTCGCCGCGATTGAGGATGTCGGCGGCGCGGGCAAGATCGTCGTCGCTCGGCACGGTCGCCGGCTGGCTGACGCCGACGCCGGTATGCACCGTGCCATGGGCATGCTCAGGCTCAACCGCATCGGCTTCCTGCACATCGTTGGGGAAGATGACGACGGCGACGCCGCGCCTGGCTTGGGCCAACCGCATCGCCCGGTCGATGAGATGACGGGCCTGCGCCGGCGCCGTGCAGGTCTGCACGAACACCGCGACGTCCTTCATCAGTGCGGCGAGGTCGACCTCCTGCTGGTAGTGGCCGCCGAGCGCCGCGCGCACCTGCTGGCCGACGATGGCCACCACCGGCTGATGATCGAGCTTGGCGTCATACAGCCCGTTCAGCAGATGGATGGCGCCCGGGCCCGAGGTCGCCAGACAGACGCCGACTTCGCCGGTGAACCTTGCATGGCCGCACGCCATGAAGGCCGCTTCCTCCTCGTGGCGCACCTGGATGAAGTCGAGCTTGCCGTCCTCGAGGCGGCCGAGCGCCGAGAGCAAGCCATTGATGCCGTCGCCGGGATAGCCGAACAGGCGTCGCACGCCCCATTGGCCCAGGCGGGCGAGGACGAAATCACTGACGGTCTTGGCCATGGCGATCTCTCTGGTAGCAACTGTCGCGGAAGGGTGAGTCGTCCCTGTCACCCCGAGCGCAGCGAGGGGCCTTTGGGATCACAGTAAAGGTCCCTCGCTGCGCTCGGGATGACAGTGGGCTCGTTTCGGGCATTTGTGATTTCTCGGCACTAATGGCCGTAGCCGCCGATCACCGGCAGGATCTCGCCGGTGATGTAGCTGGAGCATTGCGGCGAGGCGAGGAAGACGAAGGCGGGCGCGATCTCCTCGGGCTGCGCCGGCCGCTTCATCGGCACGTCGGCGCCGAATTCGGCGACGAGGCTCGCCTGCTTGTCGGCGGGATTGAATGGCGTCCATACCGGTCCCGGCGCCACCGCATTGACCCGGATGCCGCGCGGCACGAGGTGGCCCGCGAGCGAGCGTGTGAAGGCATGGATGCCGCCCTTGGTGGTCGAATAGTCGAGCAGGAACTTGCTGCCGCGCAGGCCGGTCACCGAGCCGTTGTTGACGATGGCCGAACCCGGCTTCATGTGCGGCACCGCCGCCTGCGCCATGTGGAAGTAGCCGTAGAGATTGGTCTTCATCGTGCGATCGAACTGATCTTCGTTGAGATCCTCGAACCGCGCGGCATGGAGCTGGAAGGCGGCGTTGTTGACCAGCACGTCGAGGCCGCCCAGTTCCTTGACGGTGCGTGCCACGGCATCGAAACAGAAGGCGCGCTTGGCGACGTCGCCCGGGATCACCAGGCAGCGACGGCCTTCCGATTCGACGGCACGTCTGGTGATCTCGGCGTCCTCGGGCTCATCGAGATGGACGATGGCGATGTCCGCGCCCTCGCGAGCGAACAGGACGGCCACGGCGCGACCGATGCCGGAATCGCCGCCGGTGATCAAGGCGACCTTGTCCAAAAGCTTGAACGAGCCCTTCCAGAAGGGCGCCTCGTACATCGGCGCAGGATCGAGGCGGGTTTCCAGTCCGGGCTTGCGCTGATGCTGGCGCGGGAAGGGCGGCACCGGATAGGGCCGCGCGCCAGCCTGCATGGCGCCTTCGGCTTCCTGTTGCGGCCGCTGCCGGTCGGCGCGCGCGCGCCGGCGCTGCAGTTTGCGATGCTGCCCGGCCGTTCGTTGCGCCGTCCGGGTGGCCGTCCTTGTCGCCGTTCTGGCTGTCCTGGCGCGCGCCATCGTCATCTCCGCCGTGGGTGGGACATGCCCGGCAACGTCGCACTTGTGGTCTAGTTCCGGCCGTCACACCCAGGCGCTGAGCACGCGCTCCGTCGACATCGTCTCGATCTGCTGGCTGTAGCGCTCATGGTAGAGCTTCATCAGAGCATCGTGGGTGGCGTCATTGGCGCTGCACAGCGCATCGTCCGGCAATACGACGTGGAAACCGAGATCGACCGCCGCCATCACCGTGGCCAGGACGCAGACATCGGTCTCGCCGCCGGTGACGATCAGCGTTTCCACGCCGTGGCGGCGCAACGAATGGGCCAGCCGCGGATGGGCGAATGCCGAATAGACGGTCTTGTTCAGGACCTTGGCGGGCGGCACCAGCTTGCGCAAAGGGTCGACCAGCTCGAGCAGGTGCGGATCGATGCGATCACGCGTCATCGACCGCCAGCGCTGGTAATAGTCTCGCCAGGCACCGCTTGCATGGTCGGGATCCTGGGGCGGAATGAAGCGCGTGAAGATCGTGCGTTCGGGATGGCGGCCGGCGATCGCCAGCACGTTGGGCAGCACCTTGGGCAGCCACGGCACGAACCATTCCGTCGGCTCGGCGAACAGGCACTGCATGTCGACGGCGATATGAACCGCCGTTCGGTCCAACCGGGTCTGCGGCTCCGCGCTCAAGCCGCCCGCTTGCGCGGCCTGGCCTTCTTACGGGACTGAGCCCGCGGCCGTCGGCCGTGCGCCTCCAGGAAACGGTCGGCCTTGTCGCGCGACGGCCCGCCGCCGCCCTTCAGGCTCTGGCGTAGCGCGTCCATCAGGTCGACCACCTTGTCCTCTTCCTCGGGCTCGGCGCTGCTCACCACATCCTCGCCCTTGGCCTTGCGCTTGATCAGGTCACGCAGCGCGTCCTCGTAGCGGTCCTTGAACTCGGTGGGATCGAAATCGGCCTCCTGCTGCTCGATGATCTTCTCGGCGATCTGCAGCATCCGCGAATCGGGCTTGGGCAGGTTGCGCTCGAACACCTCGTCGGACGAGCGGATCTCGTCGTGGGAACGCAGCGTGGTGAGCAGGATGCCGCCCTCGCGCGGCTCGAGCGCGCAGATGCGCTCGCGCTGGTGCATCACCAAGCGCCCCAGCGCGACCTTGCCCTGCTTTTCCATGGCGGCGCGGATCACGGCATAGGCCTCGATGCCGGTCTTGCCGCCGGGCGCAAGGTAGTACGGCTCGTCCCAATAGATTCGGTCGATTGACGTGGCGTCGACGAACTCGCCGATGTCGATGACGCGCGTCGATTCGAGGCGCACTGCGTCGAGCTCGTCCTTCTCGAACAGCACATACTTGTTCTTGGAGACGGCGTAGCCCTTCACCAGCTCGGAGCGGTCGACCGCTCTGCCGGTCCCGGCATCGACCGTCTGCATGCGGATGCGGTTGTTGGTCTTGGGATTGATCAGGTTGAAGTGCACGTCGGCCGCGCGCTCCGTCGCGCTGTAGAGCGCCACCGGGCACGTCACCAGCGACAGCCGCAGATGTCCTTCCCAGGTCGGGCGCATCGCCCGCTTCTGCGAGCTGCCGTTGCGCGTCTTGCGTTTCGCCTTGGCCATGGTGGTCCTCACGACTTGGATTTGAGCGATTTGGATTTGATCATGCGTTCGATGGCCGCGCGCAGCGGCGTCGCCGATTTGGCATAGGTCGCCCACGGCTTGTTCTTCTTGAGGAGGGCGGGCGCGGTGCGGATGGTGAACTTCGCGGGATCGAGGCCCGCCTTCACCTGCGGCCAGTTGATTGGCATCGACACCGTGGCGCCCGGCCGGGCGCGCGTCGACAGCGGGGCCACGGCCGTCGCGGTGCGGTCGTTGCGCAGATAGTCGAGGAAGATGCGCCCGCCGCGCTCCTTCTTGGCCATGTTCAGCACGAAGCGGTCCGGTTCGTCCTCGGCCAATTGCCGGCAGATCTCGCGCGCGAAGGTCTTGGCACCATCCCAGTCGGGGCTTCTGGGATCGGACGTGAGCGGCGTGACGACATGCAGTCCCTTGCCGCCCGTGGTCTTGCAGAAGGTTTTCAGCCCCAGTGCCTCGAGTCGTTTCCTGACTTCCAGCGCGGCCTTGATCACCTCGCCGAAACTCACGTCAGGCGCCGGGTCGAGATCGAACACCAGGCGGCCGGGCAGGTCCGGTTTGCCGGGCTGGCAGTTCCACGGGTGCAGCTCGGTGGCGCCGAGCTGGGCCACCGCGGCCAAGCCCTCGACACGGTCGATCTGCAGGTAGGGCTTGCGGTCACCGCTCACCTTCACCTGCTCGAGCAGATGGGACGTGCCGGGCGCCGCATGGCGCTGGAAGAACTTCTGGTCGCCGTCGATGCCATCGGGCGTGCGCACGATCGAGCAGGGTCGGCCCTTGAGATGCGCGATCATCCAGTCGCCGACCGTCTCGTAGTATTCCGCCAGCTCGCGCTTGGTGACAGGCGGCTTCTCGTCGGGCCACAGGGGCTTGTCGGGATTGGAGATCGACACGCCCATGACCATCGCCCGGCCATCGGCGGTTCGGGCAGCTGAAGACTTCGCGCGTTTGGCCTTCGGGATTGGCTTGGCCATCTTCGCCTTCTCCGGCTTGACCGCCTTCTCGGCCTCGACCTCTTCGGCCGGCTTGTCGGCGCGAAGCCCCTTGAAGGCCGCCTGACGCACATTGCCGTCGCCGGTCCAGCCGGCGAACTCGATCTCGGCCACCAGCTCGGGCCGCGCCCAATGCATGTTGGCTTCCTTGCGCGGACTGGCGCCGGCTGCGAACGGACTGGTCTTGCTCTCGACCTCGCGCAGCCGCGGCACCAGCTTGCGCATCACGGCCTCGCTGAAGCCCGTGCCGACGCGGCCGACATGGACCAGCTTCTGATCCTTCCCATGCCCGCGATGCACACCCACCAGCAGCGAGCGCAGCCGCTTGCCCTCGCTGGTCCAGCCGCCGATCACCACCTCATGGCCGGCCCGGCACTTGGTCTTGACCCAGCTGCCGGCGCGGCC
>DATGZZ010000534.1:0-6664 GCA_035296945.1 Reyranella sp. | reverse complement strand
TGCGGCCCGGCGGATCGGGGATGAGCCGCATCAGCGACAGCGCCGTCATGCTCTTGCCGCAGCCCGATTCGCCCACGATCGCCAGGGTCTCGCCCGAGGCGACGTGGAAGTCGACGCCGTCGACCGCCTTGACGATACCCTGCCGCGTATAGAACCAGGTGCCGAGGTCTTCGACCTCGAGAAGAGCCGTCATGAACGCTGTCTCGGATCGAGGATGTCGCGTAGCGCGTCGCCCAGCAGGTTGGTGCCGAACACGGTCATGCTGATGGCGACGCCGGGGAAGATGACCAGCCACGGCGCGGTGCGCACGTACTCGGCGGCCGATTCCGACAGCATGCGGCCCCACGACGGGTAGGGCTCGGGGATGCCGAGGCCGAGGAAGGACAGCGACGCCTCGACCAGGATGGCCGAGCCGAGCTGCGCCGTTCCCAGCACGATCAGCGGCGCCAAGGTGTTGGGCAGGACATGGCGCACGGCGATGCGCAGCTCGCCCATGCCGACGGCGCGGGCGGCCTCGACGAAGGGCTGCTCGCGCAAGGACAGGGTGCTGGAGCGCACGACGCGGGCGACGCTCGGCACCAGCGGGATGGCGATGGCGATGATGGTGTTCTCGAGCGACGGGCCGAGCGCCGCCGCCATGACCAGGGCCATGACCAGCAGCGGCAGGGACTGCATGATGTCCATCAGGCGCTGCATCAGAAGGTCGAAGCCGCCGCCGAGATAGCCGCTCATCAGGCCGATCGACACGCCCAGGATGCCGCCCGTCAGGGTGGCGCCGAGGCCGACGGCAAGCGAGATGCGCGCGCCGTAGACGATGCGGCTGAACATGTCGCGGCCCATGAAATCCGCGCCCAGCCAGAACACGCTGCCGGGCCGGGCGAGCGAGGACTTGGAATCGGTCGAGGTCGGATCGAAGGGCGCGATGAAGTTGGCGAAAACGGCGGTGAACACGAAGGTCAGCACGATGATCGCGCCGATCGCGCCCAGCGGATAGCGCCGCGCCGTGAAGACGAGCTGGCTGCGCAGGCCGGTGATGTTGGCGCCGGCGCGATGGAGTTCAGCCTCATGGTCGATGATGGCCATTGTTCTAGTCCGCGTACTTGATGCGTGGGTCGAGGACCATGTAGGCCATGTCGACCAGGAAATTGACCGTGACCACCACGAAGGCGATCAGCATCACCAGGTTCTGCACGATCGGATAGTCGCGCCAGCGGATCGCCTCCACGAGGAAGCGCGCGACGCCGGGGATGTTGAACACGGTCTCGGTGACGATCAGGCCGCCCACCAGGAAGGCCGCCTCGATGCCGATGATGGTGACCACCGGCAGGAGCGCATTGCGCAGCGCATGGTCATAGTTCACGGAGGTGTTCGAGGCGCCCTTGGAGCGCGCCGTGCGGATGTAGTCCTGGCGCATGACTTCCAGCATGGACGAGCGCGTGAGCCGCATGATCAGCGCGGAACTTCGGAAGCCCACCACCGCTGCCGGGATGGCCAAAAGGCCGACCTCCTGCAAAAAGCCGCGCGGCTCGTTGGTGTAGATCGGGATGGTGCCGAACCAGTGCACGGATGCCATCAGGACCAGCAGGCCGAGCCAGAACGAGGGCAGCGACAGGCCGCTGAGACTGAGGACGCGCAGGAAATAGTCGAGCGTCGTGTTCTGGCGCACCGCGCTGATCACGCCGAACGGCACGCCCAGGATCACCGAGAAGAACAGCGCCATCAGGGTCAGCTTGGCGCTGATCGGGATGCGCGGGGCGATCTCCTCGATCGCCGGCCGCTCCGAGACGTAGGCGAAGCCGAGATCGCCGCGCGTCAGGCCGCCGATCCACTGGCCGTACTGCTCGATGATCGGCCGGTCGAGCCCCAGCTCCTTGGCGATCTTGGCCTTCTCCTTGGGGTCGGCGATGCCGGCGGCATCGACCAGGATGTCGGCGATGTCGCCCGGCACCAGGCGCAGCATGACGAAGATCAGGATGGACATCCCGAACAGGGTGAGCGCCATCAGCAGGAAGCGTCGGACGAGGTAGGAGCCCATCAGTTCTCCCTTCCATCACTCTCATGTTCCTCTCCCCCGCTAGGGGGAGAGAAGAGAATGAAGGAGTGGCGACGGCTACACATTGGTCTCGTCCCTACCTGTCCAGCCAGACGTCTTCGAAGCGCCAGCCGTTGTAGATGCCGTTGTGCTGCAGCACGAGACCCTTCATCTGCGGCGTCCAGCAGGTGTTGGCGACGTTGTGGTTGATCACCGGACGCGCGCCGTCCTCGGCGAGCTTCTTCTCGATCTCCCACACGATCTTCTTGCGCTTGTCGCGGTCGAGCTCGGCCGACTGCTTGTCGATCAGCGCATCGATCTCGGGGTTCTTGTAGGCCGTGTAGTTGCGGTCCGACGCCGAGTGGAAGTTCTCGTAGAAGGCGGTGTCGGGATCGTCGACGCCGCCGCCGGTCAGGTTCATGCCGACCGAGTAGTCCTTGCGCTGGATCTTGTTGTACCAGACCGTGGTGTCGATCGGATCGAGCTCGGCGTCGATGTAGATGGACTTGAGCTGGTCGATCAGGATCACCGCCGGGTCGCGATAGATCGCGATGTTGCGCGTCGCGACCTTGATCTTGAGCGGCTTGTCCTTGGTGTAGCCGAGCTTCTCCATGATCTGGCGCGCCTCGGCCCGGTTCTTGGCGACGTCGGAGCCGAAGCCCGGCAGGGTCTCCAGGACCTCCTTGGGCATGCCCCAAAGGCCGTACGGCGGCGGCAGCATGACGGCGCTCATCAGGGCCTGGCCCTCGAACAGGATGTCGTTGAACGGCTTCTGGTCGATCGCGAGCACCAGTGCGCGGCGCAGCTCGGGCTTGTCGAACGGGGGGGCGTCGCGGTTGATCAGGATGTTGGTGTTGACGTTGGTCGGCCGCGCCTCGCAGACGGCGTCGGGCTTTTGCGCCTTGACGTCCTTCAGCATCGGGAAGGTGACGTCGGAGTCGAACGTCATGTCGAACTCGCCGGCGACGAAGCCCAAGGTGCGCGTGCTGCGGTTGGGCACGATCTTCCAGTCGATGGCGTCGAGATAGGGCCGGCCTTTCTTCCAGTAGTCGGGATTGCGCACCAGCTTGACTGCCTCGTTGCGCTTGAAGTCGACGACCTTGAACGGGCCGGTGCCGATCGGCTTGGAACGCATGTCGCGGCCGTTGGCATGGCAGGCGTAGACCGGCGAGTAGCCGGCGGCCAGCATCGACAGGAACGACGGTTGCGGCCGGCCCAGCACGAAGGTGACCTCGGTGTCGGAGCCGACGGTAATGTCCTTGAGGTTGCTGTACCAGATTTTGCGCGGATTCTTGCGGATGAGGTCGGACTTCTCGTCGACCTTGCCGATCAGCGCGTCCCAGGTGCACTTCACGTCGTTGGCCGAGAACGGCTTGCCGTCGTGCCACTTCACGCCACTGCGCAGCTTGAAGGTGAGCTTGGTCTGGTCGGGGTTGTACGACCAGCTCTCGGCCAGGTCGGGCACGATCTTGTCGGGGCTGTTGGTCTTCTCCGTGGGGTCGAACATCACGAGGTTGTTGAACACCGCCATGAACGGCTGGACGACCGAGATCGTCGCTTCCTCGTGGATCGAGGCGCTGGGCGGGTTGTCGCGATGAGAGATTTTCAGGGTACCGCCCTGCTTCTGGGCAAAGACCGGAGCTGCCAGCATGAACGCAGCAAGAGTCCCGGCCGCAAACGCCACGCGTGAACGCATCAAATATTCCTCCCAAGGACGCGCCGTTCTTTTGAGGGCGCTGTTCTTTCCCCGTGGCCGGGAGGCTAGCACAACCTCTGCAACGGCCAAGCTCTAATGAGCCGGGCTGGCGGCGGGCCCCTTCAATTCGATCTGATTCCCTTCCGGATCATGGAAATAGACCGACGGGCCGTTGCCTTCCGCGCCATAGCGATCGACGGTTTCGCCGACCGATATGCCGAACGGCGCGAGACGCGTGACGATGGCGTCACGGTCGAACGGTTCGATGCGGAAGCAGAGGTGATCCATGTTGGCCGCCTCCTGGGGCCGCTCGGCGGCGATCAGGTCGAGCAGCGAGGCGCCGGCGCGCATCTGCACCAGGCTGATGCGGTCGAGCTTGCGCTCGACGTTGAAGCCCAGCGCCTGTTCGTAGAAGCGGACCATGGCATCGAGATCGCGGCAGCGCAGCACCACATGGTCGATTCGTTCGACATGGAAGGTCATGGCGTCTAGCCTACCCCAAAATCGGCCGGAGGGGGAAACATGGCTATGGCAGTCAATGCCGCCAAGGCGCGGCTCAAGAGGAACCAGCTTGCCGTCGGCATCGGCGTGCGGCTGGTCCGCAACGTCGACATCATCAAGGTGATGAAGGCGGCGGGCTTCGACTGGCTGTTCCTCGACCTCGAGCATGGCGCCATGTCGATCGAGAACGCCTGCGAGATTGCGACGGCGGCCCAGGACTCGGGCATCGCGCCGATCGTGCGCGTACCCTACGGCGAGCTCGCCATGGCGACCCGCATCCTCGACGGCGGCGCGCTCGGCATCGTCATTCCCCATGTCGACACCGCCGAGGAGGCGCGCGAGATTGCCGACAAGCTGCGTTACGCGCCGATCGGCCACCGTTCGGTCGGCGGAGGCCAGGCACAGTTCGACTATGCGCCGATGAAGATGGCCGACATGACCAAGAAGGCCAACGACAATACGCTGATCACGGTCATGATCGAAACGCCCAAGGCGGTGCGCAACGCCGAGGCGATCGCCGCCGTGCCCGGCATCGACGCCCTGCTGGTGGGCTCGAGCGACCTCTCGGTCGAGATGGGCATCCCCGGCGAGAACGGGCATGCGAAAATCCAAGAGGCCGTCGACAAGGTCGTCGCCGCCTGCAAGAAGCACCGCAAGTTCCCGGGCATGGGCGGCGCCTACAGCGAGGAACTGCTGCAGCTCTATATCGGCAAGGGCATGAAGATGCTGCTCGCCGGCAACGACCTGCCGATGCTCGTCAACGCCGCGCGCACGCACCAGGCCAAGGTGCGGGCCATGGCGACGGTGCGAGCCAAGCCGAAGGCGGCGGCGAAGAAGAAGCGGTAGCTACCGCTTCCCTTCGATCTCGATCTCGATCAGGTGCGGCTTGCCGGACTTGAAGGCGGCCGCCACCGCCTTCTGGATGTCCTCGGCCCTGGTGACATGCGTGCCGGCCACACCCATGCCCTTGGCGAGATCGACGAAGCCCAGGGTGGGACCGCTCAGGTCCATGTGCATGTAGGGCTTATTCGACTTCACGTCGAAGCGCGCACGGTAGGCGTCGATGTTGTGCTTCAGCACGCGGTATTCGCGGTTGGCCAGGATCACGAACACGATCGGCAGGTCGTGGTGGGCCGCGGTCCACAGCGCCTGGATGGAGTACATCGACGAGCCGTCGCCCGAGAGGCAGAGGATCGGCCGGCCGGGCTCGGCCACCGCCACGCCGAGCGCACCGGCCACGCCCTGGCCGATGCCGCCACCGCGGCCGCTGTAATAGTCGCCCGCCTCTGAGAACGTGAAGGTCTTGAACAGGTCGAGGTTGGCCGTGATGGTCTCGTCGACCACGACGACGTTGGCCGGTGACGCGGCCTTCAGCTCGGCCATGACGCGTGCCATGGAGGTCGGTGTGCGCGACCAGGCCTTCTCGACCCGCGCCTTCTGGGCGGCATCATCGGCCTGCTTCTGCGCCCGGAACGCATCCTGGCGTGCCCGCGCGGCGGCTCCGTTGATGCCGGTGGTCGCCAGCCACAGCGCCTCGAGGGCGGCGTCGATGCCGGCGATCACGCCGGCATCGACCGCGAAATTGTAGGCCATGCGCGGCGGGGCGGCTTCGATCTGCAGCACCTTGCAGCCGGGCGGGAACGGCGCGCCGGGGCCGTACCAGACTTCCTCGAAGAACGGGCCACCGACCAGCAGCACCAGGTCGTTCTCGGCGAACTGCTTGGCGATGCCCGGCGCGTCGAAGGCGAGCGTGCCGCGATAGGCCGGATGATCGGTCGGGAAGGAATTGCGCCCGCGCAGGCCTTCGAACCACACCGAGGCGCCGATGCGCTCAATCAGCTTCTCCAATGTCTTGCCCGCACCGGCCCGGGCCACGTCGTCACCGGCCACGATCGCCGGATTTTTGGCGGCGATGATCAGGCGCGACATCGCCTCGATGCCGGCGGGATCGGGGCGGCTCGCCGTGAAGACCTGCGCGGGCTTGGCAACCGGCACCTTGGTCTCCTGCTCCATGACGTTGATGGGCAGCGCCACGAACACCGGCCCGGCCGGCGCGTCGTTGGCGATCTTGAAGGCGCGCTGCAGGATCGGGCCGAGCTCGTCGGCGCTCTCGACCTGCACGCTCCACTTGGTGACGGGAGCGGCCATGGCCGCGAGATCGTGACCCAGCACGGGATCGCGCAGCCGGATGCGCGTGTCCTGCTGGCCCGCCGTCACCACCATCGGCGAGTTGTTCTTGAGCGCGCTGTAGATCATGCCGATGCCGTTGCCCAGGCCCGGCGCCACGTGCAGGTTCACGAAGGCGGTCTTGCCGCTCGCCTGGGCGTAGAGGTTGGCGGCGCCGACCGCCACGCCTTCATGCAGGTGCACGATGTATTGCAGTTGCGGATAGTCGAGTAGCGAATCGAGCAGCGGGCTCTCGGTCGTACCGGGAT
>DATGZZ010000533.1:0-7823 GCA_035296945.1 Reyranella sp. | reverse complement strand
AGGCCGCAGGCGCTTTCCGCCCGCTCCCCGAACGGCTAAATCGGGACCATCACTGGCAACGAGGTATCGACTCATGACGACACCCGCCTTGATTGCCGATATCGGCGCCACCAACGCCCGTTTCGCGCTCCTGACAGACGGCGCCGAGCCTGCGGTGTCGGAGACCTATGCCGTCGCCGACTACGCCTCGCCGATCGAGGCGGCGCGGCACTTCCTGGCAGGACCGGCCGCCAGACATGCCGCCAAGCGGGCGTTTATCGCGGCGGCGGGTCCGGTCGAGCACGGCCGGATCGCCCTTACCAATGCCGCCTGGATCGTCGATTCGGACCGCATCTCCAAGGGGCTGGGCATGACCGACGTCCAGGTGCTGAACGATTTCGAGGCGCTGGCCTGGTCCTTGCCGGCCTTGCGGCCCGAACACATCGTTACGCTCGGCACGCCACGCGTCGGCGAGCGCGGAACGATGGTCGTGATGGGCCCCGGCAGCGGCTTCGGACTGTCAGCCATGGCCTTCGCCGGCGATGCCGAGGTCGCCCTGGTCACCGAGGGTGGCCACGCCACGCTGTCGAGCGAGAACCGGCGCGAGGACGCGATCATCCTGGCGCTGCGCCAGCAGTTCCATCACGTCTCGGTCGAGCGCGTTCTCTCCGGATCGGGCCTGATGCAGCTCTATCACGCCATCGCCCGGGTCGACGACGAGACCGTGCCGGAGCGCGACAGCAGCGAGATCGTCGCGCACGCCCTCGCCGACGATTGCAAGGTGAGCCGCGAGGCCCTCGAGCTGTTCTGCGCCTTCCTGGGCAGCGTTGCCGGCAATGTCGCCCTGACGCTGGGCGCCCGCGGCGGCGTGTTCATCGGCGGGGGAATAGCCCCGCGCTTCACCGATTTCCTGCAGAGCTCGGCCTTCCGCGAGCGCTTCGAGGCCAAAGGGCGCATGTCGAGCTATCTCGCCCGCATCCCGACCGCGGTCATCGTGCATCCGCTGCCGGCCTTCCTGGGCCTCGCCTATCTGGCGAATGTTCGCGAGCGGTCGCGCGGCCACGATCGCGATTGGTGACGCTGGTGGAGGGCCCGCGGTGAGAGCTCTTGGGCATACCAGAAGATCACTCTTGCCCGTCCTCGCGGGGCTCGCCGTGTCGCGCGAACTTCTCGCCCAACCACGGCCATCGTGGTGTCCCGGATTGCAGCTCTACACCGTCAGGGACCCGCTCGGCGCAGATCTGGAGGGCACGCTCAGGCGCGTTGCCGCCATCGGCTATCGCGAAGTCGAGCTCGCCGGATTGCCTGGCGTTACGGCTCAAGACATGCGCGCGAGCTTGAAGCGTCATGGGCTGGACGCACCGTCGATGCATGCAAGTTACGACAGGCTTCAGCGAGGCTTCGATGCCGTTCTCGAAGAGGCGCGCATTCTCGGCGCCAACTACCTCGTCTGCCCCTCGGTGGACGCCGAAGAGCGGAAAACGGCGGAGGACTGGAAAGGAGTCTGCCAGACGCTGAACCGGATCGGCCAGGTCGTTCGCAGCCATGGCCTGGTGCTTGCCTATCACAATCATGACTTCGAATTCGTTCCGTTCGCCGACGGCACGACGCCGTTTCACCTGCTGATGACGGAAACCGACCCGCGCGACGTCAAGATCGAGCTTGATGTGTACTGGGTCGCCAAGGCCGGGCTGGACCCCGTGCGACAACTGAGGGACAGCCAGGATCGGATCCTGCTGGTGCACTTGAAGGACCTGGCAAGGGACGGCTCAACGGTGGAGGTAGGCGAAGGTACGTTGGAGTTTGAACGTATCGTCCGAGCAGCGCTTGCCGTTGGTGTGAAGCATCTTTTCGTCGAGCAGGACACTTCAGCCGATCCGCTCGCAAGTATCGGAACCAGCCTGCGGTTTTTTGAGCGACTGCCTGCTGACGTTAGGCCGCAGTCGAAATTCTGAAAAGGCCGGAGATGCCTGCACTGCTGGCAGCGAGTCGGGGGTCTTCTATGGCACGAAAAAATTGCCTGACCGGCGCCAGGACAAGAAATCGACTTGCATCTGTTGTGAACTGTAGTTATATTATGAATAACTGACGTCCCTTTGGCAGGTGTCGCGTGCAACCGACGAGACAACCATGGAGATAGTTGAGCGACGCGCGCACGCCGGAACGATCGGCGCGCCTGTCCCCTCAGCGTTCTCGCCGCATTTGCGACGGCGGGGAGAGCGCCGCCTGCTACCATCTTGCCTATCGCCCGTACACCGCGCTTTCGAAGGCGTAGAACAGCGGCAGCGACTTCACGTCAGCGAAGGGCAGGACCTGCGTGGCGTAGACGCCACCCACACCCTTCTTCTGGTCGATCCAGTAGTAGGTGTTGGCAAGGCCCGCCCAGGCCAGCGATCCGGCGGAGCGGCCGGTCGGGGCGTCCTCGTTGTTGATCATGAAGGACAGGCCCCACTGCTTGTCCATGCCGGGGAAGAACTCGGCGTCGTTGGAGAAGGGCGGGGCCGCGGTCTTGAGCAGGCAGACCTTGGCGTCGCCCATGGCGTTCTTCGACATCTCGGCGACGGTGGCGGGCTTGAGCACCGCCTCGCCTTTGTCGGACTTGCCCTGGTTCAGCATCATGCGCACGAATTTCAGGTAGTCGCCCGCAGTGCTGTAGAGCCCGCCGCCGCCCATCTCGAATTCCGGCTCCTGCGGGATCTCGATCGAGGGATCGGGCGTCAGCGTACCGTCGGGACCACGGTGATGGATGCGGGCCAGCCGCTTGCGCATGTCGTCGGTGATGCGAAAGGCGGTACTGTCCATGGCGAGCGGGCCGAAGAGGTTGTCCTGCATGTACCGGCCGAGCTTCTGGCCGCTTGCCGCCTCGACCATCTTGCCGGCGAAGTCGATGTTGATGCCGTAGAACCAGCGCTCGCCGGGATCGAACAGCAGCGGCGTGGTCAGCGCCTTGTTCTGGCAGGAGATGACGCCCGGCACCTCCATCGCCTCCATGTACTTGGCGATCTCGGGGCTCCAGATGTCATAGCCGAAGCCCGCGGTGTGGGTGAGGAGGTGGCGTAAGGTGATGTCGCGGCGGGCCTTGCGGGTCTTGGGCTTGCCATTGGCGTCGAAGCCGTCAAGCACGCCGACCTCGCCGAGCGCGGGGATCAGCGCCTTGGCCGGCGCGTCGAGCGAAAGCTTGCCCCGCTCGACGAGCTGCATGGCGGCGGCACCGGTGACCGCCTTGGTCATCGAGGCGATCCACACCACGGTGTCGGGCGTCATCTCGGCCGCCTCGCCCAGCACCCGCTTGCCGAAGCCGCCTTCGTAGGTCGTGCCGTTGGCGTCGGTCGCCGTGGCGACCACGCCCGGCACGTCGCCCTTGCTCACGGCATCCTTCAGAAGCTTGTCGGCTGCTGCTTTCATGGCGTTCCTCCTGATTGTCGGCATCGCCGCGGTCTTCGGCCACCTGCCCGTCATTTGCGACTTTGCTCCAATCGATCGCGGACGTCGATCTCCCAACTCAGGCAGGCAGCCCGGAGGTCTCACCGATCAAGGGAGGTGGTCTGTTTTGATCGGTCTGCTGCTGCGGAAAGACATCGTAAGCAGAACGCTCGCACTTCTTTGTGCCCTTGCCGGCAGCGCATCTGGGCTCGCAGGATGCCAATACAAAGAGGAGCAGCTCTGGGAAGAGTGCTGCATCTTGATGGTCCATACCGACGAGACGTCGAGCTCGGCGGGGCGGAACGCGATCCTCGAGCTGGGCGGCCGCGGAGTCTTCCACAATGACGGCCGACGTGTTGGCAAATCGCCTGAAGAGACCCGCAGGCAGGAGCAGAACGTCGAAGGAGAGCTTCAGAGCTTCCTGGATGGCAGTACAGGGACGCGGCCGGAAGACTATTTCACGGGCCTGGGAATGGCCTGCAGGTCGGTAGGCAGCCCCAAGACCGTCCAGTGCGATGCCGACTTGGGAATATGGATGAGGTGCGACAAGTGGAGGTTCGTGCCGTTTGGCCACGTTCCGGTGCCGAAGGAACTGCGCCAGCCGATCCCCGCGCTGCTTCATGTAGGAGTCACCCTGTCGGGCTCGAAGGTTCTCGACATCTACTCGCGTGTTGCTGCGGTCCGGGAGGCCGACTGTGCCACCGCTAGTCTAGGCAGCAGTCGGCGTGCCTCCGCAACCAGAAGGGCTGATCCGATCAGCCGCCGTACAGGTAGTTCGGCAACCACAGCGTCATGCCGGGCCACAGATACATGATCACCATGCAGAGGATGACGATCAGCATGTAGGGCATCATGCCGCCGAAGATCTGGTTCAGCGTGACGTGCGGCGGCGAGACGCCCTTCAGGTAGTAGGCCGACATGGCGACGGGCGGCGAGAGGAAGGCGGCTTGCAGGTTCACGAACACCAGGCAGCCCCACAGGATGGGGTCGATGTTGTAGTGCTTCAGGAGCGGCAGGAAGATCGGCACGAAGATGATGATGATCTCCGTCCATTCCAGCGGCCAGCCGAGAATGAAGATGATGGCCTGCGACAGGATCATGAACTGAAGCGGCGTGAGGTCGAGCGACAGCGCCCAGCGCTCGACCAGGCCCTGGCCGCCCAGGATGGCGAATACCGCCGAGAACAAGGCCGAGCCGACGAACAGCCAGCACACCATGGCGGTGGTCTTGGCAGTCAGGAACACTGCCTCCTTGGTGCGCTTCCAGTCGAGCGTGCGCGCCTGGAAAGCGAGCAGGAAGGCGCCGGCTGCTCCGACCGCCGCCGATTCGGTCGCCGTGGTGATGCCGAACAGGATCACCGCCAGCACGACGGCCGTGAGGATGCCGAGCGGCATCACCGAGGCGCTCAAGAGCTTCAGCACCGTGAAGCGCGCGGCGTCCATGCGCCAGTAGTAGCGCACGACGGCCACGAGCGTGAGCGCGGCAAGAGCGGCGAACCAGATGTAGAAGGCCGTCGACGTCGTTTCGTCGGCCGCCTGGGCTTGCACGGCAGCACCACCCAGCGGCTGCAGACCGGCGACCTCGGGAGCCTCGATGGATTTCTTGTGGATCACCACGTACCACCAGGTGCCGGCGAACACGACCACGGCCAGCACGAATGGCACCAGGGCGACGCCGAAATTGTACAGGATGCCGCGATAGCCGAGCGGCTTGCCATCGGCATCGAGGCCGCTGGCGCGCGCCGGCGCGACCAGCGCCTTGACGAGGCCGACCAGCACGTTGCGCGAATAGGCGGCCTGCAGGCGCTCGACCCAGTCGGGGACGGGCACGCGCGTCTCCTCCTCCGGCAGCCTGGGCGCGATGCGCGGGTTCAGCATCGCCCAGCCGATGATGTAGACGAGATAGAGGAGGGCCAGGAGGAAGCCCGGGAACATCGCCGCGGCGTAAAGCTTGACCACCGACTGGCCGGCGACCGCGGCATAGACGATGATCATCACCGAGGGCGGGATCAGGATGCCGAGCGTGCCGCCGGCGGTGATGACGCCGGCAGCGAGCTTCACGTCGTAGCCCGCGCGCAGCATCGGGTTCATGGCGATGACGCCCATCAGCACCACGACCGCCCCGACGAGGCCGCTGGCGATGCCCCAGAACGTGCAGACCACCAGCGTCGCCACGGCGAGGGCGGCGGGCACGCGGCGGAAGGCGAGCTGGATGGAATAGAACATCTTGTCGACGAGCGCGCCGCGCTCCATCACGTAGCCCATCAGCACGAACAACGGGATGGAGATCAGCACGTCGTTGGTCATGGCGCCGTAGGTGCGCTGGACCATCAGGGCGAACACCTTGTTGTCGGCCCACGCCTGACCGGGGACGTAGAAGGCGATGAAGCCGAACAAGATGCCCAGCCCCATGAGGGTGAAGGCGGTGGCGAAGCCCATCATGATCACGACCACGATGAGGCAGAGCATCAAGAGCCCGAGGGCGGGATCGCTCATATCTTGTTGTCTCCCGCACCCATGCCGCGTTGCCGCGCCGCTTCCTCGATGTGCGCTGCGCGGGCGATCGCCGCCTGCCTGGTCTCATCGTCGACATGCTCGCTGAGCGCCAGCTGCTCCTCGACGACGTCGATCTCGCTCACGTCCTTCAGCCGCGACGGCCAGACGCCGCTCTTCAGGCAGACGATGCAGCGCACCACCTCGGCAAAGCCCTGCAGCAGCACCAGCGCGCCGGCCACCGGGATGACGGTCTTGAAATGGTAGACTGGCGGGCCATCGGCGGTGACGTTGGAATGCTCGCCGATGCGCCACGAATCGCCGGCATATTCCCAGCCGGCGTAGAGCAGGGCGGCGATGCCGGGGAAGAAGAAGACGAAGTAGAGCACCAGATCGAGCAGCGCCTGGGTGCGCGGCCGCATCGAGCTGTAGAGGAAGTCGCCGCGCACATGGGCGTTCTGCGCCAGCGCGTAGGCGCCGCACAGCATGAACAGCGAGCCGTACAGCATGTTGTTGAGGTCGAAGATCCAGGCCGTCGGCGCATTGAGCAGATAGCGCTTGAAGACTTCGAGGCAGACCACCGCCATGAGCGCGATGATCAGCCAGGCGGCGGCCTTGCCGACCCAGGTGCTGATGCCGTCGATGGTGTGGAGAAAGCGTTCGACCGTCATGTCGTTCATTATAGCGCAAGCAAGCGAGGCACCGCCCGGTCTGTCAGGCGGTGCCTCGCAATTCTCCCCCGATGCAGCCTAGAGCCTGATCGGCTTGGCCTGCGGGCCGAAATAGTGGTCGAAGGCCATCTTGCGGCTGACCACCGTGTCCTGCTCCCACTGCGTGGCGCGCTTGGCGAAGGCGATCTGCGACTGGGCGATCTCCTTGAACAGCGCGTTCTCGGCCGACTTCTTGGCGACCACGTCGTCATAGACCTCGAGCTGGCGCTTCAGCACCGCGTCGGGCGTCTTGTAGAACTTCACCTTGTCCTTGGTCTGCAGCTCGACATAGTCCTTGGAGTAGCGGTCGATCGCCTTCCACGACATGTCCTGGCTCGCCGCCTCGACGCCGTTGGCGATGATGGCCCGCATCTTCTCCGGCAGCGCGTTGTACTTGTCCTTGTTGAACATGATCTCGAACTGCTCGGCGTTCTGGTGATAGCTCTGCAGCATGCAGATCTTCGACACGTCGGCGAAGCCCAGGATGCGGTCCGACGTGGCATTGTTGAACTCGGCTGCATCGAGCAGGCCGCGATCCATGGCTGCCACGATCTCGCCGCCGGGCAGGGCGTTGACGGCCGCGCCCATCGCCTGGAACACATCGATCGAGATGCCGACGGTGCGGAATTTCAGGCCCTGCAGGTCCTCGACCTTGCTGACCGGCTTCTTGTACCAGCCGAGCGGCTGGGTCGGCATCGGCCCGTAGGGGAACGACACGACGTTGGCGCCGATCGAGGCGTAGAGCTTCTCCAAGAGCTCCTTGCCGCCGCCGTACTTGTGCCAGGCCAGCAGCATGTTGGCGTCCATGGCGTAGCCCGGACCCGAGCCCCATAGCGCCAGCGCGGTCTGCTTGCCGTAGTGATAGACGAGCACGCCATGACCGCCGTCGAGCGTCCCTTTCGAGACGGCCTCCAGCAGGCCGAAGGCAGGGACCACCGCGCCCGCCGGCAGCACCTCGATCTTGAGGTCGCCGCCGGTCATGTCGTTGACCTTCTTGGCGAAGTCATTGGCGTATTCGTGGAAGATGTCTTTCGACGGCCACGTGCTCTGCCAGCGCATGTTGATCGGGCCCTGCTGGGCCTGCACCGACGGCGCAGTAACGGTGGCGGCCGCGGCGGTGGCGCCGGCCGCCATCAAGAACTTGCGGCGCGTGGCGGTCTTGGAGTCCGGCTTTTTACTCATGAGTGGTCCCCTCCCAGGGCTTTTTGGGGCCGCGCTG
>DATGZZ010000532.1:0-4393 GCA_035296945.1 Reyranella sp. | reverse complement strand
CCTTCCCCCTCCCTGCCTCCCCCGTATGACGGGGGAGGTGATCATCTTCAGGCATCATGATGCCTCCAACGCCGCCTTCACGAGCGGCAGGCGATCGTTGCCGAAGAACATCGCGCTGCCGACGAACATGGTGGGACTGCCGAAGCCGCCGCGGGCCATGAGCTCGTCGGTGTTGGCGCGAAGCTTCTGCTTGCAGGCGTCGGTCTCAATGGCGGCGAAGAAGCGCTGGCGGTCGAGACCGGCCTTGGTTGCGATGTCGGCCAGCACATCCTCGCGGGCGATGTCGCGATCGTCGCCCCAGTAGGCTTCGAAGGCCGCGGTCGAGTAGGGCACCAGCTTGCCCTCGTCGAGGGCATGGAAGGCGCCGCGCATGCATTTGACGCTGTTCACCGGGAAGACCTTGGGCGGGAAGGCGATCCGAAGGCCGTACAGGCGCGCCCAGTCGGCGAGGTCCTTCAGCATGTAGGACTGCTTCAGCGGATTGGGCTTGGCGCGATTGTCGTAGACGGTCTGGTTGACCGCGTTGAACACGCCGCCGACCAGGATGGGTTTCCAGGCAATTTCCGCGCCGAGCTCGGCGGCCAGCGGCTGCACCGCGTGGAAGGCGAGATACGTCCACGGGCTGGAACAATCAAAGTAGAAGTCTAGCTGGCGCGCCATTTCGTCCCTCCGCCGCCGGTTCGCCTTGTCGTTGCCATAAGCGGAGCGTATCTTGCAATTCCATGACGGTATCGGCTGAAAAGCCCAAAAAAGTGGTTTCCAAGAAAATAGCGATCGTCGTGCACCAGGAGCACTCGCGGCCCGGTCGGGTCGGCGCCCTCCTCGAGAAGCGCGGTTACGAGCTCGATCGCCTCTGCCCCAATCTCGGCTGCAACCTGCCCGAAGACATGTCGGACTATGCCGGCGTGGTGATCTTCGGCGGGCCGATGTCGGCCAACGACTGCGGCACGCTCGCCGGCATCAAGTGCGAGCTCGACTGGATTCCCAAGGTGATCGAAGCAGGCGTGCCCTATCTCGGCCTCTGCCTTGGCGCCCAACTCCTGACACGCGCCCTCGGCGGGCGTGTCACTTCCCATCCCGGCGGCGCGATCGAGGTCGGCTATGTCGACATCGAGCCGACCGAAGCTGGCCGTGCCTGGTTCAAGCGGCCGATGAAGGTCTACCAGTGGCATCGCGAGGGGATGCATATCCCCGACTGCTGCGAGCTTCTGGCCACCAACGACACCTACCCGGTGCAGGGCTTCCGTTGCGGCCCCAACGCCTTCGGCTTCCAGTTCCATCCCGAGGTGACGCTGGAAATGAAGGAGATCTGGACGCTCAATTCGGAGCGCCTGAAACAACCCGGCGTCCAGCAGCGCGGCGTCCATCTCAGCATGCACGCCCTCTACGATCCGCCAATCGACCGCTGGATCGATGGCTTCCTCGACCGCTGGCTGGCGACCGACCAGCGCATCGCGGCGCCCGACCTCGCCATCGCTGCCGATTAGGCGTCTTGCAGGACCGCGGGCCTGGAGGCCCGCGGCCCGGCAAGAGATAGCTCGCCGCCTTGTCATAGGTTAGGCTCACCGCTCATCGAAGCCGGGGGAGGCGCGAGAAATGTCGGGTGCTCTGATCTTTATGGTGGCGCTGGTTGTCGTGGCGCTGGTGCTGGTGTTCGCGGGTGTAAAGACGGTATCGCAAGGAACCAACTGGACGGTCGAGCGGTTCGGCCGCTACACGCGCACCCTGACGCCCGGATTGCACCTCATCGTGCCGTTCATCGATACGATCGGCCGCAAGATGAACATGCAGGAGAACGTCCTCGACATTCCCCCGCAGAAGGTCATCACCAAGGACAATGCCACGGTTCAGGTCGACGCCGTCTCGTTTTACCAGATCATCGACGCGGCGCGGGCGGCCTACGAGGTGCAGAACCTCCATCTCGCCATCACAAATCTGGCGCTGACCAACATCCGCAGTGTCATGGGCAACATGGCGCTCGACGAGGCGCTGTCCAAGCGCAACGAGATCAACAACATCCTGCTGTCGGTGATCGATCAGGCGACCGGGCCGTGGGGCGTCAAGGTGCTGCGCATCGAGGTCAAGGACATCGCCCCGCCCGAGGATATCGTGGTGGCGATGGGCCGGCAGATGAAGGCCGAGCGCGAGAAGCGCGCCACCATCCTCGAAGCCGAGGGCGTGCGCGAATCGAGCATCCAGCGCGCCGAGGGCGAGAAGCAGTCGGCCATCCTGACCGCCGAGGGCCGCCGCGAGGCCGCCTACCGCGACGCCGAGGCACGTGAACGTCTGGCCCAGGCTGAGGCCAAGGCCACCGCGGTGGTCGCCGAGGCAATCGCCGGCAACGGCGTGCAGGCGACCAACTACTTCCTCGGCACAAAGTACGTCGAGGCGCTGGCGCGCATGGGCTCGAGCACCAATTCCAAGGTGTTCTTCCTGCCCGTCGAGGCGGCGGGCATCATGGCGTCCATCGCCGGCATCGGCGAGCTTGCCAAGGAAGCCCAGGCGCGCGGCGTCGAGGCGGCGGCACGGCCGCGTGGCTCGGTTCCCTCGAGCAGCTGAGCCGGCGGGGAAGGTCATGAGCTTCAAGATCCTCTTCTGGTACTGGTGGGCGCTCGCTGCGGTGCTGCTCGTCTTCGAGATGCTGCTGCCGGGCGTGGTCTTCCTGTTCCTGGCGATCGGCGCGGTGGCGTCCGGCGCGTTCCTGCTGGTCGTCGCCGACCTGTCGCTCGAGCTGCAGCTCTTCGTGTTCGCGATCGTGTCGGTCGCCTCGGCCGTCGTGCTTCGCCCGACCTTGAAGCGCCTTCAGCAGGGCCGTCCCGGCGACGCCACGATCAACGCCCGCGGCGACAGCATGGTCGGCAAGACCATCGTGCTCGACGCGCCGATCCTGCAGGGCCGCGGACGGGTCAAGGTGGGCGACGGAAGCTGGACCGTCACCGGTCCCGACATGGTGGCCGGCTCGCGGGTCCGCGTGATGGCGGTCAACGGCACCGAGCTCGCGGTCGAGCCGGCGCCCTAGCTGAGCTCCGCCTTGCCGTCCAGGAAGGCGTCGAGGGCCTGTTCCTGCGGCGCGAGGTTGAAGCCCTGGGCCGCGATCCAGTCGTCGCTGTAGTAGGTGTGGCCGTAGCGTTCGCCCGAATCGCAGATCAGCGTCACCAGCGAGCCCTTGGCTCCTTCGGCCTTCATACGCGAGGCGACGATGGAGAGGGCGAAGAAGTTCGTGCCGGTCGAGCCGCCGACGCGGCGGCCGAGCCGGCGCGACAGCACGCGCATGGCGGCCAGCGCCGCCTCGTCGGGCACGCGCATCATGTGGTCGATCACCTTGGGGATGAAGGACGGCTCGACGCGCGGCCGGCCGATGCCCTCGATGCGCGAGCCGCGATCGCGGATGGCCGCCATGTTGCCGGTGTCGAAGGCTTCGAAGAAGGCGGAGTATTCGGGATCGGCGACGCAGAGCCGCGTCGCCAGCCGCCTGTAGCGGATGTAGCGGCCGAGCGTGGCCGTCGTGCCGCCGGTGCCGGCGCTCATGACGATCCAGGCGGGCACCGGATGCTCCTCCCGGCTCATCTGCTCGAAGATCGATTCGGCGATGTTGTTGTTGCCGCGCCAGTCGGTGGCGCGCTCGGCGTAGGTGAACTGGTCCATGTAGACGCCGCCCAGCTTGTCCGCGAGCGCCTCAGCAGCGGCATAGATGCGCTTGCCGTCGGCGACCAGATGGCATTCGCCGCCCTGGCGTTCGATCTCCTGGACCTTCTCCTGCGAAGTGCTGGCCGACATCACGGCATGGAACGGCAGCCCCAGCATGCGGGCGAAATAGGCCTCGGAGATCGCCGTCGAGCCCGACGAGGCCTCGACGATCGGCGTGTCGTGCCGGATGCGGCCGTTACAGATGCCGTAGAGGAAGAGCGAGCGCGCCAGCCGGTGCTTCAGGCTGCCCGTCGGATGGGTCGACTCATCCTTGAGGTAGATGTCGATGCCCTCGAAGGTAGGCAGGTAGAGCTTCAGCAGATGGGTGTCGGCCGAGCGGCGTTGGTCGTTCTGGATCAGCTCGATGGCATGACGCGACCATGTCGCCTCGTCGTGACGCCCGGCCGCCTCGCCGAGCAGCGTCGGCGTGCTCATGGCGCCCGCCGCCAGACGATCTTCTGGCTGCGGGCCGTGCCGGCGCGGAAGTCCGGCCCCGACAGTGTCAGCACGTCGTTCTCCCGTTTCATGTGCCTGGTCGTGGTCATGCCGACCAGGCTGGCATCCGTCGCGACCTCGATCGAATGATAGACAGCGCCGTCGCGCACCTCGTAGCGCCCGGCGTAGGCGAGGGACCTGGGCGGTTGCCCGCCCATCAAGGTCGCGCTGACATGCCCCTCCGCTGTGTAGAGCAGCAAGCCATCAGCCT
>DATGZZ010000531.1:0-7104 GCA_035296945.1 Reyranella sp. | reverse complement strand
CACTTCAAGGTCTGCGGCGGCTGTGCCCTGCAGCATTGGCGTCGCGATGCCTACACCGCCTGGAAGGTCGACCTGATCGCCCGCGCGCTGGCGCAACGCGGCGTCGACGCGCCGCGCTTCGAACCGCCCCTGGTCGGTGCGCCCGGCGAACGGCGCCGTGCCGATTTCGTGTTGCGCCGGCAGGCCAGGCGCGTGCTTGCCGGCTTCCACGAGCGCACGAGCCAGCGCATCGTCGATGTCGGCATCTGCGTCGTTGCCCGGCCGACCCTTGGCATGCTTCTCGAGCCCTTGCGGACGGCCCTGTCGTCGATCCTGCCGGACGGTGCGGCAGCCGACGCCGTGGTCAACGAGACCGACAGCGGCATCGACCTTCTGCTGCGGCCGCACAAGCGGCTGGACCTGTCGCTGGAACGGCGCGAGGCGCTGGTGGCGCTGGCCGAGCGCGCCGACCTGGCGCGACTGAGCTGGGGCGATCGGGCATCGGCTGAGCCCGTTGTCGCGCGCCGCGCGCCGCTTCTCCTGTTTGGCGAGGCGCGCGTCGAGCCGCCGCCTGGGGCCTTCCTACAGGCGACCAAGCGCGCCGAGCAGGCCATGCGCGCCGCGATCGCGCAATGGGCTGGCGATGCGCCGCGACTGGCCGATCTTTTTGCCGGCGTGGGTGCGCTGTCGATCGGCCGGCCAGGAAAGGTCGCGCTGTTCGAAAGCGACAAACCGACCGTTGCCGCGGCCGAAGCGGCGGCCCGCCGGTTGGGCGGGCGGGTGACCGTCGAACGCCGCGATCTCTTCCGCAATCCGCTGACAGAGGCGGAGCTGAAGGGCTTCGACGCCGTGCTGCTCGATCCGCCGCGCGCTGGTGCCGCTGCGCAGTCGGCCGAGCTGGCGCGCTCGAAGGTGCCGCGCGTGGTCTATGCCTCGTGCGATCCCGGTACCTTCGCGCGCGATGCGCGCGCTTTGCAGGACGGCGGATACCGGCTGGAGAAACTGTTGCCGATCGACCAGTTCCTGTGGTCCGCGCATGTCGAGCTGATTGCGCTGTTCGCCCGCGCGCCGCTAAGGTCGAACAAGAGCTGAAGGCGAGGAGACGACGAGATGATGTTCGACCTGACGGGCAAGGTGGCTGTGGTGACCGGCGGCAGCCGTGGCATCGGCCGCTCGATCTGCGAGCAGATGGCGGCGCACGGTGCCAAGGTCGTCGTGTCGAGCCGCAAGCTGCCGGCCTGCGAAGAGGTCGTGAAGGGGATCAAGGCCAAGGGCGGCGAGGCGACGGCCGTTGCCGCCAGCATCTCCGAGAAGGCGCAGCTCGAGAACCTGGTCGCCGCTGCGCGCAAGACCTATGGCAGGATCGACATCATGGTGTGCAACGCCGCCTCCAATCCCTACTTCGGGCCGCTGACGGGGCTGAAGGAGGAGGTGTTCGCCAAGATCATGCAGAACAACGTCATGTCCAACCTGTGGCTGATGAACATGGTTGGACCGGAGATGGCCGAGCGGAAGGACGGCGTGTTCATCGTCGTGTCGTCGATCGGCGCGCTGATCGGCTCGGCGCACATCGCGGCCTACAACATGAGCAAGGCGGCCGACCTCTCGCTGGTGAAGTCGCTCGCCATGGAGTGGGGCAAGCACAACATCCGTGTCAACGCCATCGCGCCGGGCCTGATCCAGACCGACTTCGCCAAGGCGTTGTGGGACAACCCCGACATCCGCCGGGCCAACGAGAGCAAGGCGGCGCTCAAGCGCATCGGCCAGCCCGACGACATCGGCGGCGTCGCGGTGTTCCTGGCCTCGAAGGCCGGCAACTTCGTCTGCGGCCAGTGCATCATCGCCGACGGCGGCGTGATCGGTTCGGGAGCGGAATAGAACGGGGGGCGTGGGTTCCCAGCCTCGATGTCATCCCGAGCGTAGCGAGGGACCTTTCCTGTTGCCTTAAAGGTCCCTCGCTACGCTCGGGATGCTACGACGCCAAATTCAGCTCGCACCACACCGGGACGTGGTCGGACGGGTCGGGCAAGCCGCGCACGGGCTTGTCGATGCCGGCGGCGGTGAGCCGATCGGCGGCCTGCGGCGAGAGCAGGAGATGGTCGATACGCAGGCCCCAGTTCTTGGCCCAGCAGCCGGCCTGATAGTCCCAGAAGGTGTAGACCGGCGTGTCGGGCTCGAAGGTGCGGATCGCGTCGGTCAAGCCGAGGTTGATCAGGCTGCGCAACGCCCCGCGCGATTGCGGTTGGCACAGCGCATCGTTGGCGAAGGCTTTCGGGTCGTAGACGTCCATCTCGGTCGGGCAGACGTTGTAGTCGCCGCCCAGCACGAACATCTCCTCCTTGGCCAGCAGCTCGCGGGCGCGCTGGTTCAGGCGATCCATCCAGGCGATCTTGTAGGCGAATTTCTCGGTGCCGATGGGGTTGCCGTTGGGCAGGTAAAGGCCGCCGACCGTCAGCGGTCCCTTGGGTGTCGTGATGCGCCCTTCGATGTAGCGGGCGGGTTCATCGGCCACGGCGTCGGGCAGGGCGCGGGCCGTGATCTCGACCGGATGCTGCGACAGCATGGCGACGCCGTTAAAACCCTTCTGGCCCACGATCTCGACCTTGTAGCCGGCGGCCTCGACCTCGAGCCGCGGGAACTGCGGCTCCTGCGCCTTGATCTCCTGCAGCACGACGACGTCCGGCTTGGCCTGCTCCAGCCACGCCAGAAGGTTTCCGGTCCTCTTGCGGACGGAATTGACGTTCCAGGTCGCGATCTTCATCGCAGCCGGGTCAGACGCTGAAGGAGTTGCCGCAGCCGCAGGACGACGTGGCGTTGGGGTTCTTCACCTGGAAGGACGATCCGACCATCTCCTCGACATAGTCGAGCTCGCTGCCCTTGAGCAGCTCCAGCGACGTCGAGTCGACCAGCACCGCGGCGCCGCTGCGCTCGATCACCAGGTCGTCGTCGTTGCGCTGGTCCTCGAACGAGAAGTTGTACTGGAAGCCCGAGCAGCCGCCGCCCAGCACCGCCACCCGCATCATGACGGGCTTGGCCTCCTTGGAGGCCAGGAAGGCGATCCGCTTGGCCGCGCTCTCGCTCACGGAAAAGGTGGTTTCGGTCATGCCTACAAGATGTGGTTGGAGGGCCGGTTCGTCAATGCTCCAACCGGCGAATCCCCGCAAACGGCCTGCGGACAATAATGCCACGCTCCCAAGCCCTTAGCCCTCGTCACGGCAGGGAAACCATGGCCCGGTCACGTGCCCGGACGCGTTCGCGGTGCAGGATATAGAGGCCCGATCCGATCACCAGCGGCAGGCCGAACCACACCGTCCAGGAGGGCTCCTCCTTGAACCAGAGGTAGCCGAACAGGACGGCCAGCACGATCGAGGTGTAGTCGAAAGGCGCCAGCACCGCGGTCGGCGCCAGCCGCCAGGCGCGCGTGTTCAGGACCTGCGCGATGCCGCCCAAAAGCCCCATCACGATCAGCCATAGCCAGTCGATGGGTGTCGGCCATACCCAGGCCGGCACGGCGCCGACCAGCGAGGCCGCGCTGGTCGCCAGCGACAGCCAGAAGAGGGCGACGACATCGGAATCATGGCGACTCAGCAGCCGCAGCATCACGGTCGACAGGGCGTAACAGAAGGTGGCGCCCAGCACGATCAGCGACATGGCGTGGATTTCCATGCCCCAGGGATCGAGCATGACCAGCACGCCTGCGAAGCCCACGACGACGGCCGCCCAGCGCCGCCAGCCGACTGGCTCGCCCAGCAGGGGCACCGACAGCGCGACCATGAACAATGGTGCGGCGAAGGAAATCGCGTAGGCGTCGACCAGCGGCATGCGCGGGAACACATAGAAGAATCCGATCGTGCTGCCGAACGCCACGGCGATGCGCGCCGCCTGCATCCAGGGCCGATTGGGGCGCACCGACTTCATGCCGCCCGAGCGCCAGATGATGATGGCCACCGGCGCCATGGCGATGGCGCTCCTGAACAACATGAGCTGGAAGGCGTCGTAGGTGCTGCCCAGCGCCTTCACCATGGCATCCATGGTGCAGAACAGCACCAGCGATGCCATCTTGAGATAGATGCCGAGAAGTGACGCGTGCTTGGGGATGATCGACAAGGTGCGCTATTTGGCTTGGCCCGCTTCCTTAGTAGAGTGACGGCTGCAGGGGGACCACTGCCGAATGCGCATGAGATGGTTGTTTGGCCGAGGCAATGTGCGCGCGCCGTGGATTGTCGCCATCCTCGTGCTGATCAACGCGCTGTTGCTGCGCGCCATCGATCCGCCTGAACTGTCGCGCCTGCGCGACCTCGCCTTCGACAGCTATCAGCGGCTGAAGCCGCGCACCTACAATCCCGCCGTACCGGTGCGCATCGTCGATATCGATGAGGATGCCCTGGCCGAACACGGTCAATGGCCGTGGCCGCGCACCATCCTGGCCCGCCTGATCGACAAGCTCACCGAGCAGGGGGCTGCGGTGATTGCCTTCGACGTGGTGTTCGCCGAACCCGACCGATCGTCGCTGAGCCGCATGATCCGCGATCTCGTCGCCTATACCGATCCCGAGACGGTGCAGAAGCTCGTCGCGGCGGTCCAGGACAACGATCAGGTCCTGGCCGACGCCATGGCACACTCGCGCGTCGTCCTGGGCTTCGGCTTCGACGTCAAGGGCGGCCAGACGCCGCCCAAACGTCATCACGGCATGGCCTTCGCCGGCGACAATCCATTGCACTTCCTGCCGGTGCAGCAGGGTACCGTGAAGGCCATTCCACTGCTGGAGGCGGCCGCCAAGGGCAACGGCAGCGTCAACACCGACCTGGAAACCGTGGTGATCCGCCGCGTGCCCCTGCTGTTCCGCCTGGCCGGGACGGACGGCGTCTTTCCCACGCTCTCGATAGAAGCGGTGAGGGTGGCGCAAGGCGCCAACAGCTACGTGATCAAGTCGTCCGGCGCCAACCTCGAGGAGTCGTTCGGCATCAAGAGCGGCATCGTCGCCATCAAGACGGGCGACGTGCAGGTCCGCACCGATGCGCGCGGCCGCATGATCCTCTACGACACCGGCCATCGCAGCGAGCGCTACGTCTCCGCAGCCACCGTGCTGAAGGGCGCGGCGCCGGCCGACAAGATCGATGGCCAGATCATCTTCATCGGCACCAGCGCAATCGGCCTGAAGGACATGCGCAGCACGCCGGTCGACGATGCCGTGCCCGGCGTCGAGGTCCACGCCCAGCTGGCCGAGCAGATGCTGACGCAGGACTTTCTCGCCCGGCCGGACTTCGCCGACGGCGCGGAGTTCCTCTATCTCGGGGTGATCGGCATCCTGTTCGTGCTGCTGCTGCCGCGCCTGTCGGCCGGCCGCATGGCGGTCGTCGCGGCGATCTTCATCGGCGTCGGCCTGGTCGTGCCGTGGCTCGCCTTCTCGGAATACGACCTGCTGTTCGATCCGATCTATCCGCCGGTGACCCTGGCCGCGATCTACGTCAGCGGCACGGCGCTCGCCTTCATGCGCACCGAGCGCGAGCGCGCGGCGATCCGCGGCGCCTTCGGCCTCTACCTGTCGCCCGATGTGGTCGAGCAGGTCGCCCGCCACCCCGAGCTGCTGCAGCTCGGCGGCGAGCAGCGCGAGATCACCGTGATGTTCACCGACGTGCGCGGCTTCACGCGCATTTCCGAGCAGTTCGATCCGCACGGGCTGACGCGGTTCATGAACCGCTTCCTGACGCCGATGACCGACGTGGTGCTGGGCAATCGCGGCACGATCGACAAGTACATGGGCGACGCGATCATGGCGTTCTGGAACGCCCCGCTCGCCGTCGAGGCCCATGCGGCGCGCGCCTGCGATACCGCGCTCGCCATGCAAGAGCAGCTACGCATCCTCAACGAGGAATTGCGCGCCGAGGCGGAAGCGGCCGGGCGCGAGCACATTCCGGTGGCCATCGGCATCGGCCTCAACACCGGCAATGCCTCGGTCGGCAATTTCGGCTCGATGCAACGTTTCACCTATTCCTGCCTGGGCAACGACGTGAACCTCGCCTCACGGCTGGAGGGCCAGTGCAAGACCTATCGGGTCGGCATCATCATCGGCGACAAGACGCGCGAGCAGGCTGCGGGCTATGCCACGCTCGAGCTCGACCTCGTCATGCTGAAGGGCAAGACGGAGCCCGAGCGCGCCCATGCGCTGCTGGGCGGCGTTGCCATGGCTGCGACGCCCGCCTATCAGGAGCTGGTACGGCGGCAGGCGGAGTTCCTGGCGCAGTACCGGTCGGCTGGCTTCGCCGAGGCGCTGGAGCTCATTGCGGGCTGCCAGGCCGCCGCGGATGCCCTCGGCTGGAACCAGGGATACTACGAGATCATGCGTGCGCGCGTTGACGGCCTGATCGACGACTCGCCGCCCGACTGGACGGGAGTGTATGTCGCCAAGGAAAAGTGATGCCGATCGCATCGCCGCCATCGAAGCGCTGGTCTGCCGCGACGTTGGCCGCAAGACGGTGGAGCTGATCACGGCGAGTGCCGGCGAGCTCGCCGCGGCGGCGAGCTCGCTCGGCGAAGCCACGCGCGTCGGCCTCATCACCGGCTTCTTCGTGCCGCGCGGCGAGGTCGCCGCTCCCGAGACCGACGGCCCGGTCGGCACGGCGCTGCTCGCGGCCGCGCTGGCGGCCTGCGGCGTGCCGGCACGCATTGCGGTCGACACGCCCTGCGCCGGCGCCGTGCGTGCAGCCGTCGACGCGGCGGGTGGCGGCGTCGCCGTCGACGAGGTTGGCGTTGACGAAGGCCTTGATCGGCTGATCGGCGATTGGCGCAGCACGGGCGTCAGCCATGCCGTTGCCATCGAGCGCTGTGGCCGTAGCGCCGACGGCCGGCCGCGCAACATGCGCGGCGTTGATGTGTCGCCATGGACCGCGCCGCTCGACGACCTTTTCCTGGCCGGCCCGTGGATCAGGCTCGCCGTCGGCGACGGCGGCAACGAGATCGGCATGGGCAAGCTGCCGCCGGGCCTGATCGCGCGCACCGTTCCGAACGGGGAGAAGATCGCCTGCGTCACGTCGTGCGACCGGCTCGTCGTCGCCGGCGTCTCCAATTGGGGGGCCTATGGGTTGATGGCAGCACTGGCTGTCGTGCGCCCCGATTGGGCGGCAA
>DATGZZ010000530.1:0-6612 GCA_035296945.1 Reyranella sp. | reverse complement strand
CAGATGATGTCGGGTGTCGTCGCCACAACCGCGCCGTCGCGCCAGCCGGCGGCATATTCGTTCTGGAATTCCAGCTCGAACGTCGCGCCGCGGTCGCCGTCGAGGCCGGCGAGACGGGCGCGTCCGCGCAAAAAGCCGTCGGTCGTGCGCCGCTCGACATCCTGCACCTTGCCCTTGAACAGCAATGCGCCCTGCTCAGCCTCGACGAGGGCGGCGATGGGATCGTCGCGGCGCTGGCGCGCCTCGGCGACGAGGCGGCCGATGCGAATGGCCTTGGTGGTGCTGTAGAGGACGCCGTGATCCTTGATCTCGCGGCCGGTACGCGGCGCCTTGCAGGCCGCCGCGACCGCGCCCATTTCCGCGCACGCCTTGCGGCTCAGCCGCTCCATCCACTTGGCATCGGCGGCGCGCGTGATGATCATCTCGTTGTCGCGGATGTCGGACAGCACGAGGGCGAGCATGGGCAGATCGGCGATGGCGAAGCTCGTCATCTGGCCCTCGGGAAAGGCGCGGCCCATCGAATCGGCATCGACCACCGGCAGGCCGGTGACGCCCGCGACCATGAGCGAGCGCAGGCCGTTGGCGCCGCCGATCTCGCCCGACATGACGGCGCGGAACCTGGCGCCGAGATGCTTCTCCATGGTGCGCAACGGCTTGGCGGCAAAGCGCGGATCGGACAATCGCTCCAGTCCGACCAGCGGCGCGCCGATGCCGGCCACGAGGGCGACCCTGTCGTCGTCGGCCAGGTCCATCGGATCCAGGAGCGAGACCCGCGCGCCGTCGTCGTAGAGGCGACAGAGGTTGAGCCAGGAGAGATAGGGATTGCCGCCGCCGCCAGCGCCGAGGATCCAGGCGCCGGTCGCCAGCGGTTCGAGCTCGTCGCGCCCGATCTCGCGCATCACCGCGAGACCAGCGCCGATACCGCGAGGGTCGATCCCCTGAAGGGCTGGTCGGCCGGACCGCGCGAGGCGTGGCCGATGGACCAGCGCTGCGGCCAGTCGAGGCGCTCCGCCCCCCAGGCTGACGCGGCATCGAGCGACGACCAGCCGCCGTCGCCCGCGCCGCGGTAGAGGAAGCCGCCCGGGCCCATGCCCGTGTGAATGACGAGACGGACATCGAATGGCGACCCCGCCGCAACGGAGGGCCCGTGCCAATAGTGCGGGCTGCGCCGCGCCTCGGGACCGACGATGACGCTCAGCCGCTGGTCGGGTCCGCGCAGGCCGATCCACAGAGGCATCTGCAGGTCAGGCCGGAACCCCGACAGCAGCGTCTGCGCCGAACCATCGCCGGCCGCCGCCGCGCGGCCGGTGAAGCGCAAGCCGAGCATACGATCGTCATACGGACCGCCCACCAGGGGCGCCGCGCCGGCACCGGCCGCCAGCGTTTGCCACTCTGTGACATCGGCCAACGGCAACGGCCAGGACAGGCGTTCCCGTACCCGGCACTCGGTGTCCAGCACCTGGTAGCGCACGCCCTCGGCGTCGAGCGCGCCCTGGACACAGTGCAGGTATTCGATGCCTTCGGGCATGCGATGCGCCGTTCCTGCGCCGGCGGTGCAGACCTGCAGCACGCCGCGACGGACCTGCACGTCGAAGGCCAGGATGTGGCTGCAGAGATACGCCAGCACGCCGGCCTCGACGAGCACGTTCCAGAAATCAGCCGCGTGCTCGGGGCCGATCTCCCGCTGGTAGGGGCCGGAGAAGCCGTTGATCGGGAAAACCGGGTGATGGCCCAGCACCAGCTTGTGGCGCGCGTCGGCGTGGCGACGCAGCACCTCGCTGAGCCACGTCGTCTCGACATGGCCTTCGCCGCCGAGGCCCGTCCACATCGTATGGACGAAGACCATCAGCAAGTCGCCGCGCCGCACGAAGTAGGACAGGCCTTCCTGTTCCGGCGGCCCATTGCGCGGCAGATGGCCGAGCATGGCGCGAAACGCGCCCTCGCTCATCTCGTCGTAGGTCGTGTGGTTGCTGGTGGTGTTCCAGAGCGGGATGGCTTCGCGATCGAGCCAAGCCATCTCCTTGCCGAGCCAGTGGCGCCACTGCGCCTCGAGCTCGCTGCGGTCGGCCGTCAGACCGGCGACCTCGTCGCCCAAAAAAGCGATGAACTCCGGCGGCGGCTCGAGTCGCTGCACGACGGCGTTGACGGACGCGAAGGTCTTTTCATGGGCAGCGTCCGCGATACCTGAACAGGAATCGCCGTAGACCACGAATTGATGGCCTGGCCCGCGCGGCAGGATCGCGGGCAGGCGGGCGGAAGGCACTTGACCCGACATCGCTCCTAGCGCGCGGCGGCGGCGTTGCGATCGAGCTTCGCCTTGCCGAAGGCCAGCCCCTCGCCGGACGGGATCTTGGCGATCTGAGAGGCGCGCAGGAACTTCTCCTCGCCCACCGTCAGGTAGATGTTGGTGAAGAGCAGCGAGCGCGTCTGGCGCACGACCTCGGCGCGGCCCTCGACCCAGTCGCCGACTTTGGCCGGCGCCACGAAGTCGAAGGTCATGCTGACGGTGGGAAGGAACTTGCGCAGGCCGACCAGGGTGCCGCCGCCCATCGTGCCCACGAGGTCAGCCACCGTCATCATCATGCCGCCGTGCAGGCCGCCCGCGGGGTTGCACATGTGCTGGTGCACGCGAAAGCCCAGCACGAACTCGTCGCGCGTGCCCTTGGGCCCGCGCTTGGCGTAGAGCGTGCCGATATGGCTGTTGAAGGTGGTCTCGGGGCGGTCGCGGTCGAAATCGATGCGCAGGAAACCGTCGGGCGGCCGATCGTCGAGCAATTGGGCTGGCTGCAAGTCTAACCTCTGGGCATCACCGTACGCTGGCGGCTCAAGAGCGCGAACGCGCCCAGCCCCGTCAGCACCTCGTGGCGCGGACCATAGAGACGGCCCCGCACCTGCGCCACATGCTCGTCGTGGCCCACCACCTCGCCCTCCGCCTGCAGCCAGTCGCCAAGCCGGCCCGGGCCGAGATAGTCGAGCGACAGGCGCAGCGTCACCGCTCGGCGGTTCAGCGTGTGGAACACTGCCGTGCCCATCGCCGAATCGAGGAAGGCCGCCAGCATGCCGCCATGCACGATGCCGAGCGCGTTGGCGTGCTGGGGGCCGGGCAGGAACCCGCGGATGGCGCGACCGCCGTCGATCTTCTCGAACCACGGGCCGTTGGCCGCGGCGAAACCGGACGCCCCTGTGAGCTCGCGGAAGCCTGGAGGAACCTTGGACGGAATGGACACAGGCCATTGTAGAGCACGAAAGCCGAAGGGGTCACGAGCACCCGCGACGATGGCTCGTGACCCCTTCTCTCGAGTCCCTCCCCCGTCACACGGGGGAGGGTACGGGAGGGGGAAGGCGGCAGAAGAAATGTCCGCCGATTTCAGATCTGAAATGATCAAACATCGATTGTGGGGCTCGCCCCCTCCCTACCCTCCCCCGCAAGACGGGGGAGGAGAATGAATCAGGCAATACCCGCCATCAGGAACAGGCTGTAGCCCACGTAGTAGGTCGCGATGGTGGTGATGATGCGGTTCGACCAGGTGCGGAACTGCTTGTCGGAGAGCTTCTCGAGCAGGAGCTTGCCGAGCGAGGTGCCGATCATCGACGAGGCGACAGCGATGGCGAGGAACCACGGCTCGACCGAGCCCGCCTGGTCGATCAGGGCGCCGAAGTAGACGAGCTTCAGGCTGTGGCTGAAAAGCTGGCAGGCGGCCTTGGTGGCGATGATCTGCTTGCGCTCCAAGGTCGTGCGCAGGAACAGCGTGTCGAGCAGCGGGCCGGTGACGCCCGCGACCAGCATCAGCATCATGCAGATGGCGCTGCCGCCCAGCATCTGGCCGGGACCGAGGTGGCGCGGCAGTACGCTGTCGGGGATGGCCCGCACGATGAAGGGCGAGATGCCGAGCAGCAGCAGCGCCACCGCCCGGTCGGGCACGTAGAGCCAGAGCGACCACAGGCCGACGGAGAGCAGGCTGCCGACGATGCTGGCCGCCGCGATCTTCCATTCGATGTGGCGCCACCACAGGAAAGCGCGCCAGCCGTTGGAGGCCATCTGGGTCACCGCGTGCAGCACCATGGCCTGGGGCAGCGGCATGACCACGAGCAGCACGCCGATCAGGATCAATCCGCCTGCCATGCCGAACACGCCCGACAGGAGGGCGGTGAGGATCATCAGGGCCGAGAGGCTGGCGGCAAGCAGGACGGTCATGGCGGCGGCTCCGGTAGCGACGTGCCGCGAGCATGGGCGCCGGGTGTGCACACTTCAAATATATGATAAGTAGGTTTTGCATATCATATTCATATGCTGGGGCGCGCCACTCCAGTGGCCGCTCATGCTCCTCTCCCCCGCTAGGGGGAGAGGTTGGGTGAGGGGGTTACATCCGTCGCTTCCCCCTCACCTGACCTCTCCCCCTAGCGGGGGAGAGGAACATGAGAGCATGAGCGCCACTGGAGTGGCGCGCCCCCAGCAAAGAGGCACCATGGAACTGCGCCATCTCCGCTACTTCGTCACCGTCGCCCGCGAGGGCCACATCACGCGGGCGGCGGAGAAGCTTCACATGCAGCAGCCGCCGCTCAGCCAGCAGATCAAGGCGCTGGAGAGCGAGATCGACGCCCAGCTGTTCGTGCGCCATCCGCGTGGTGTAACCCTGACCGATGCCGGCCGCTCCTTCCTGGCCGACGCCGAAGCCGTGCTGGCCCAAGTCGACCGCGCCGCCGCCCGCGCGCGCCGCACCGCGCGCGGCGAGGTCGGCCGCATCGCCGTGGGCTTCACCACCTCGGCGCCGTTCCACCCCCTGGTGGCGCGCGCCATCCGCGAATTCCGCGTGAGCCGGCCCGACGTCTCCTTCGTGCTGGAGGAAACCGGCTCGGCCGAGCTTCTGGCCGGCCTGCGCGAGGAGCGGCTCGACATCGCCTTCATCCGCTCGGGCCTCGCTGACCCGCAGGGGCTGGCCGTCCACGCGCTCCTGCAGGAGGACATGGTGGCGGCGCTGCCGTCGCGTCATCGCCTGGTGCGCCGGCCGCGCCTCACCCTGAAGGACCTCGCCGAGGAGATCTTCATCCTCTACCGCCGGCCCGACGGACGCGGGCTCTACGACGTCATCATCAGCGCCTGCACCGAGGCAGGCTTCAGCCCGCATGTCGGCCAGGAGGCGCCGCGCATCGTCTCGACCCTGAACCTGGTGGCGGCGGGGCTCGGCATCACGATCGTGCCGGCGTCGCTGAGCCGCCTGCCGCTCGAGGGCGTGACCTACCGCACGCTGGGCGGCAAGCCCTCGATCAGCGTGCCGCTCAACCTCGCCTGCCGCGGCGACGAGCGCTCGGCCGCGACGCTGGGCTTCATCGACCTGGCGCGTCGCCTCGCATGATCCGCGTGCATGCCATCCAATTCAGAACATTCATTTTCCGCATCTGACGTCGTGCCGGTAGGCTGCGGCCATGGCCGACAATCATCTGCCGCCCGGCTTCGAGCCGCTGTTTCGAACCAGTCCGTTCCTCGACCATCTCGGCCCGTTCTTCATGCGCAAGCAGGCCGACGGAACGTTCGTCGTCGGCGTCCGCATCCTGCCGCATCATGCCAACGGCCGCGGCGGCGCGCATGGTGGCCTCCTGATGACGCTGTGCGACATCGCACTCGGCTATCGCACGACGTCGAGCGTCGAGCCACGTCCGATGCTGACGACAGCCAGCATCACCACCGACTTCGCGGGCTCAGCCAAGGTCGGCGACTGGATCGAGGCCATTGTCGACGTCCACAAGGTGGGCGGCCGGCTCGCCTTTGCCAATTGCTACATCATGCGCGACGGCGAGCGCATCGTTCACGCCAGCGGCGTGTTCGCCCGCAGCGGCGATCGGCCGGCGGGCGCTTAGGTCTCGACTCGCATTTGAATCAGGCTCCTCTCCCCCGCTAGGGGGAGAGGTTGGGAGAGGGGGCTACGCACGTCGACTCCCCCTCTCCTAGCCTCTCCCCCTAGCGGGGGAGAGGAACATGAGGAAGGCTAGCTCATAGCGGCGGTCCGCCGGCGATCCTGAAGCTCGGGCCCTTCCACGGATCGGCAAAGCCCTTCATGCGCTTGAACATGTCGACGCGCTTCTGCTTCAGGCTGCCGGGCTTGTAGACGGCGAGCCAGCCGTCGGTCTCGTCGAGGAACAGCGACTTCTGGTCCTTCTTCTTGTCCGCCGCGCTCAGCATCTTCTTGGTCCGCTCCTGCACCGAGCGGAAGTAGTAGTGATAGAAGAGCCAGTTGAACTCGTACGTCGCGGAATTGTCACCTGATTGACACTGGACGCGGTCGAAAATTCCACGTCTCGCAGATTCGTCGCGACAAGGCAGCGCCGAGCTACTCGGCGACAAGGCTTACGGCAGCGCCGAACTGCGCGAGTGGCTGAGTTAACGCAACACCGAACCCGTCGTCCCCATCGATCGAATCGAAAACAGTCCTCGTCTCAGCCTGTCTCGTCGCTGCTATCGTCTGGTGGATTTAGTGTGATGGAGTGATACAATCATCTTGCGATTGTTTATGCCGCGTTCTGAGTGGATGGAAGCGGGGGTGCGATGTCGAACGTCTCAGGCAAGGCCTACGGCATGAACGTTGTGACGCCGATGCGGCCATGTCTGACCTGGAT
>DATGZZ010000529.1:0-4121 GCA_035296945.1 Reyranella sp. | reverse complement strand
CGCGTGGCGTTCGATTAGGGTCTTTGCTGGGAGTGCGCCACTCCGTGGTTTTCATGGTCTTCTGGACCGCCGGCTTCCAGCCGGCTCATGATCATGAGCCGGCTGGAAGCCGGCGGTCCGGAAGACATGAGCGCCACGGAGTGGCGCGCTCCCGGCAAAGACTCAGCGTCCCAAGGCGACGACATCCGGGGCAAAGATCATTTCTTCCTGCCCGACGAGCGTCGGGTCACGCGGTGAGGACAGATAGCGCGCGACGAGCCACATCCCGTCGCCCGGGTTGGTGACGATCTCGGCCTCGGCGCCGTCGGCCAGCACGACCGACGTGCCGGGCGCGAGGTCGCGGACGTTGATCGCGTTCATTCCGCCGCCTTGCGCTCGCTGGCGCGCCAGGTCGCGAGCTGCGACCAGTCGTCGGCCTCCATGAACTCGGCCCAACGGCGGTAGAAGTTGCGCATCGGCTGCTCGCTCGACTGCGTCTCGGTAAGGTCGATCACCTCGCCGGGCACACGCAGGCCCTGGTATTCGTAGTCCGTGACGGCGGTGCCGCTTCCCTGGTCGTAATTGTAGGGATAGCGCCGGGCGATCGTGCCGCGACTGGCCGCATGCGCGTAGTTCCAGTTCTCCATGTCGTCCTGCTCGGTCATGCCGGCGGGGCCGGAGTAGCGGATGTAGTAGTCACGCAGGAAGTGCTTGACCTCGGTCGGCGCATCGCGATCGACGAAGAACCAGCGCCAGCATTCGGTCTGATGCGGGCTGCGCGGATGCCACACGGCCATCGTCCGGGGCTGGCGCGAAAGGAGGGCGGTGTTCGGAAAGATCTCGCCGGGTGCGCCGACCAGCCGCGCCTCCTCGCCGCGCAGGCGTCGCTTCTCCTCCTCGCAGTGGCGGAAATACTCGGCGACGATCGGCGCATTGAGATAGGCGGGCGGCGGCGACTTGCCGGCCGGCAGGACGTAGTGGATCGTCTGATGGCCGCGATCGGGAATGCAGACGTGCAGCTTGCGGCTCACGTCGCGCTCGCCCATGTCGCGGCGGCCGGCGCCCGAGGGCCCGATGCCGGCCAGATCGACCGAGCGGTGGCTGATGTTGTGATAGGTGTCGCCGCTGAAATTCTCGGCCGGGAATTTCCAGTTGCACGGCACCAGCCACTTCTGGATGCCGCCCAGCACTTCGGCCTGGCCCTCGCGGCCGTCCCAGCCGTCGAGCTGCAGGTCGAGGTAGCGGGTGAAGTCGCCGAGATATTCGGTGAAGCCCGGCGCGGCCGGATCCCAGGTCGCCCAGATCGAGCCCTTGTAGTTGTGCATCTGCGCGACTTCGACGAGGCCCCATTTCTCCTTGTCGAGCCGCGAATGGTAGGCCTCGCGGAAATACGGCACGCCGACCAGCCGCCCGTCGGTGCCGTAGCTCCAGCCGTGATAGGGGCAGGTGAAGACAGCCGTCGTGCCCTGGTCGTAGCGGCACACCTTCATGCCGCGGTGGCGGCAGGAATTGAGGAAGACGTGGATCCGGTTGGCCCGGTCGCGGCACAGGATCACCGACTCCTCGCCCATCGACGACACGAAATAGTCGCCGGGCTTGGGGATCTGGCTTTCATGCCCGACATGCAGCCAGGCGCGGGCGAAGATGCGCTCCTGCTCCTCGGCATAGATGTGCTCGTTGACGAAGATCTCGCGGCTGACCTCGCCTGCCCTGAGATCGACCAGGCCGGAGCGATAGCCGTGCTTGTCGTTCATCGCCTGTCCCCTCAAATGAAGAACGTCAGGTTTTTCGACAGCAGCACATTCTGATCGAGGATAATCTTGCGTCGCGCCAGAAGCCAGCCCGCCCCGTTGCGCCTGAGCTGATCCTCGCGCCGGCCGACCAGGATGTCGGTCTCGGTCTCGACGCGGTTGCGATAGATCAGGAAGCGGCTGGTGACCGAGACCTCCTGCGCGGCGGCAAGGGAAGGCTCGGCGCTCTGCACCTGCACGTTGGTGACGAGGTGTGAGAGGCGCGAACGCGGCTCTTCGGCCCAATGGATGCCGGTCTCGATCTGCTTCACCCGCCGGCTGAGCGTCTCCTTACCCTCGTCGAACCAGTTGATGTCGCTGTTGGCGCGGGTGAACTCGCTTTCGTCGTCGCCGAGCTTCACGTTGCGCCGTATCGGCATCCAGTAGCGGACGTCATCGGCGAGAAGGTCGAGCCATTCCCGATAGCGCCGCTCGTCGAGCAGCTCCGCCTCCCGAAAGAGGAAATCGGTGATCTCCTGGCCGAGCAACAGCCGGTCGATACGCGTGTCCCGCTCAGCCATGGGGCGTCTCCGGCTTGGATGACATACGGCCGGGGTCCATCATAGCATGGCGGTTCAGGCCGGCGATGCAGGGTGGGGAGGGGCTCCGATGAAGGGATCTTCGATCAAGCCGGGGGACGGCACGGCCGGCCGCCGCGCCGTCATGGTTGGCGTCACTGCGGCGTGCGCGGCGGCGGCTACGCGGGCATTCGGCCAGACGGCCACGCCCGCGCCGTATCGCACCGCCGGCGAGCTTTTAGCCGACCTCGCGGCCCGTCGCGTCTCGTCGGTCGAGCTGCTCGACCAGACCATCGCGCGCATCGAGACGCTCGACAAATCCATCAACGCCGTGGTGGTGCGCGACTTCGACCGGGCACGCCAGGCGGCGATCGCTGCCGACCAGGCGTTGGCGCGCGGCGAGCGACGGCCGCTGCTCGGCCTGCCGATGACCGTGAAGGAATCGTTCAATGTCGCAGGCCTGCCGACGACCTGGGGCATTCCCGCGTTCAAGGACTGGCGGCCAACCGAAGATGCCGTACCGGTCCAACGGCTGAAGGCCGCCGGCGCCGTGATCATCGGCAAGACCAACGCGCCGGTGGCGCTCGCCGACTGGCAGACGACGAATCCGATCTATGGCACCACCAATAATCCCTACGATATCGAGCGCACGCCGGGTGGTTCGTCGGGCGGCTCGGCCGCCGCGCTGGCAGCGGGCTACGTGGCGCTCGAGCTCGGCTCGGACATCGGCGGCTCGCTGCGCACGCCGGCGCATTATTGCGGCGTGTTCGCCCACAAGCCGACCTATGGCGTCATCGCGAGGCGCGGCCACAACTTCCCAAGACAGCCGGCGTTGCCCTCGGCCGGCGATGGCCTGGCTGTGGTGGGGCCGATGGCGCGCAGCGCGCAGGACCTCGCCCTCGAGTTCGGCGTGATCGCTGGACCCGACGAGCAGCGCGACGGCGTCGGCTGGCGCCTGGCGCTGCCGCAGCCGCGCCATCGCGCGCTGCGCGACTTCCGGGTGCTGCTGATCGAAACGCACCCGCTTTGCCCCACGGCCGAGGTGATCCGCACGGCGTTGGCTCGCCTCGCCGATCACCTCGGCAAGGAAGGCGCCACCGTGGCGCGGCAAAGCCCGCAGCTGCCCGACCTTGTCGAGGTGACCCGCAACTACATGCGCCTGCTCGGCCCGATAATGACCAACGGTCGTCCGCCTGAGTTCTACGAGCAGATGCGCTCGCTCGCAGCAACGCTGGGGCCCGACGACCAGAGCCTCGATGCGATCTACGTCCGCAGCGCCAATGTCGGCTGGCGCGAGTGGGAAGCAGCGAACATCGTCCGCACCAGGCTGCAACACCAATGGGCGATGCTGTTCAAGGAATGGGACGTCGTGCTCTGCCCGCCGATGCCGACACCGGCCTTCAAGCACGATCGTGCCGAGGCGAGCGCCCGCCGCCTCGACGTCGATGGCCAAGCCTTGCCCTACAACAGCAACTTCGTCTGGGCGGGGCCCGCCACCGCCGGCGGGCTGCCGGCGACGGTGGCGCCGATCGGGCGCACGGACGCCGGGCTGCCGATCGGCGTGCAGATCATCGGGCCCTACCTCGAGGACCTGACGCCAATTCAGTTCGCGCAGCTCCTGGAGCAGACATACGGCGGCTTCGTGCCGCCAGCGCTTTAGAACCTTGCTGGCCTAGCGCAGGCTGGCGTTGATCTTGTCGAGCGCCGCCGGGCCAGGGCAGAGGTCCGGCGTGTTCAGCGTGTTGAGCGGCGCGTCGACCGTGTTCAAGTGATGGTGCAGGTCCTTCGGCGTCGGATCGACGTATAGCAGCCCGGTCACGACCTCGCCGGCCTG
>DATGZZ010000528.1:0-7767 GCA_035296945.1 Reyranella sp. | reverse complement strand
CTCGGTCGTGATGGCATCGAAGTAGACGTGGGCGTGCCAGTCCTTGATTTTCGCTGTGTCCATGCGTTCACCCTACCACACCGTACAACCCGCCTGACGGAACCCTCTACCGTTCCCCGATGCGAGCTTTCTCGCTAGGCTTATCCCATCATGAACTTCGATTTCTCCGACGACCAGAAGCTGCTCAAGGAGCAGGTTCGCAAGTTCCTTACCGACAAGTGCCCGACGAAAGTCGTGCGGCGCGTGCTCGACGGCAACGAGACCCATGCCGAGGAGGTCTGGAAGGGCCTCGTCGATCTCGGCGTGCCGGGCATCGCCATCCCCGAGGAGCATGGCGGGCTCGGCCTCTCGCCCTTGGAACTGTGCGTCGTCGCCGAGGAGGTTGGCCGCGCCGCGGCACCCGTGCCCTTCGACACATCGGTCGTGCTGGCGACCGAGGCGCTGAAGCTCGCGGGCTCGGAGGCGCAGAAGAAGAAGTGGCTGTCCGCGCTGGCTTCCGGCGAGGCGATCGGCACGCTCGCCATCGCCGAGGGCCCGCAACCGCCCAAGCCGCGCGGCATCCGCACGACCTTCGGCGGTGGCCGGCTCAACGGCAGGAAGCTGCCGGTGGCCGACGGCGAGGCCGCGACCTTCGCGGTCGTTCTGGCCAACACGGGCGGCCAAGGCAGCAACATGGGTGATCGTGCCGTGTCGCTGGTGCTGGTCGACCTCAAGCAGGCGGCTGTCGCTAAGAAGCGCGTCGAGACCATCGATCCGGCGCGCAAGCATGCCGAGCTCACCTTCAAGGATGCCGCCGCTGAGCTTTTGGGCGCGGAGGGCGACGGCTGGCGCACGCTCGAGCGTCTGTACGACGCGGCCGCGGTCTACTTCGCCTTCGCCCAGGTCGGCGGCGCCGAAGCCGCGATGTGGATGGCGCGCGACTACGCCCTGCAGCGCCAGGCCTTCGGCCGCGCCATCGGCTCCTATCAGGCGATCAAGCACAAGCTCGCCGACTGCTACGTCAAGCTCGAGCTGGCGCGCTCCAACGCCTATTACGGCGCCATGATGCTGACCGACGGCGGGGCAGACCTGCCGCTCGCTGCGGCGGCGGCGCGCATCGCGGCGACCGACGCCTACGACTTTGCGTCCAAGGAGAACATCCAGACCCATGGCGGCATCGGCTTCACCTGGGAGGCCGACACGCAGTTCCACTATCGCCGGGCTCGGGTGTTGGCGCTGGCATTGGGCGGACCGATGGCCTGGAAGGACAAGCTGGTAACGCGGCTGGAACAGAAGAATGTGGCGTAACGCACGACCTCACCCTGAGGAGCCGCGCGCAGCGCGGCGTCTCGAAGGGTGGGCAACCAAGACTGAGGCCCATCCTTCGAGACGCGCCCTGCGGGCGCTCCTCAGGATGAGGTGATCGGAGGACAGCATGGATTTCAACGACACCCCCGAAGAAGCCGCTTTCCGCAAGGAAGTGCGCGCCTGGCTCGACGCCAACGCCACGCGCAAGAGCGACGACAAGCAGAGCTTCCGCGCCCGCAACGACGATCCCGAGCTCCTGAAGAAGGCCAAGGCCTGGCAGCACAAGAAGGCCCAGGCGGGTTACGCGCGCATCACCTGGCCCAAGGAATATGGCGGCCGCGGCGGCTCGCCCATCCTGCAGGTGATCTACCAGCAGGAGGAAGCGAACTACCTGGTGCCGCTGGGCTTCTTCGACATCGGGCTCGGCATGTGCATCCCCACCATGATGGCCTATGCCTCGCCCGAGCATCTCCAGCGCTACGTGAAGCCCGCGCTGCACGGCGACGAAGTCTGGTGCCAGCTCTTCTCCGAGCCGGCCGCCGGCTCCGACGTGGCCGGCATTCGCACCCGCGCCGAGCGCGACGGCGACGGCTGGGTGATCAACGGCCAGAAGGTCTGGACCTCGGGCGCGCACTACAGCGACTACGGCATCATCATCACCCGCACCGACCCCAATGTGCCCAAGCACGCGGGCCTTACGATGTTCTTCCTGTCGATGAAGGCTCCGGGCGTCGAGGTGCGGCCGATCAAGCAGATGTCGGGCGGCGCCAACTTCAACGAGGTGTTCTTTACCAACGTGCGCATCCCCGACAGCCAGCGCCTGGGCAAGGTGGGCGAGGGCTGGAAGGCCGCGTTGACCACGCTGATGAACGAGCGGCTGGCGGTCGGCATGCCGTCGGGCGGCCTCGACGTCGACGAGCTGATGGAGCTCGCCCGCGACACCGACCTCGAGGATGGCCCGGCGATCCGCAACCAGCAGGTCCGCTCAAAGATCGCCGACTGGTACGTCCAGCAGCAGGGCCTGAAGCTCACGCGCTACCGCACCCTGACGGCGCTCTCCAAGGGCCAGACGCCGGGACCGGAATCCTCGATCATCAAGATCGTGGCCGCCCCCAAGATGCAGGACATGGGCGCCTTCGCCATGGAGCTGATGGGCCCCGGCGGCATCATGAAGGAGGAGGTGCCGCACGCCGCGGGCTTCCAGGCGCAATGGATCGGCGGCGCCGGCTTCCGCATCGCCGGCGGCACTGACGAGATTTTACGCAACATCGTGGCCGAGCGCGTGCTCGGCATGCCGGCCGACGTGCGGGTCGACAAGGACGTGCCGTTCAACAAGCTGAAGTAGCGTTGTCATCCCGAGCGCAGCGAGGGACCTTTCAGCATCAGGAAAGGTCCCTCGCTGCGCTCGGGATGACAGTAATCAACGCATCTTCAGCGCCCACTCCGTGTACTTCTTCGCCTGCGCCTGCAGGTCGGCGTAATACTTGGCGTATTCCGCGCCGACCATCGGCTTCAATGCCAAGCCGACGGCGTCCATCTTCTCTTTCATCTCTGCGGAGTTGATCGCCTTCAGGAAGGCGGTCTCGACGATCTTGCAGATGTCGGCCGGCGTGCCCTTGGGCGCACCGACGCCGCGCGTCGAGTTGGAGATCACTGACGGCATGCCGAGCTCAGGCGTGGTCGCGATCTGCGGCAGGAACTTCGAGCGCTGGGTGTCGGTGACGGCGAGCCCGCGGATCTCGGTGCCGACACGCTTGAAGACGCTGCCGACGTTGTCGAAGGCGACGTCCACGTGGCCGCCCAGCACGCCGGTGAGCTGCTGCGCGCCGCCGTCGAAATGGACGATGCGGAACTCGCACTTGGCGGCCTCCTGCACCATCAGGATGGCGAGATGGTCGTCGCTCAGGATGCCGGTGGTGCAGGCGCTGATCTTGCCTGGGTTCTTCTTCGCCGCGTCCACGAGGTCGGCCAGGGTCTTGTAGGGGCTGTCGCCCTTGACCCAGATGAAGCCGGGATCGAGCACCTGGTTCACGATCGGGATGAAGCTGTCGATGGTGAACGCAGCCTTGCGCTCGGGATCGAGCGTGATGGTGTTCATGCCCGGCAGGTTGAGGAAGCCCAGCGTATAGCCGTCCGGCCGGGCGCGGGCGATTTCGGTGAAGCCGATCTGGCCGCCGGCGCCTGCCTTGTTCACGACGGTGATCGGCTGGCCAAAATCCTTTTCCGCCATGGCAGCCAGGATGCGCGCGCCGACGTCGGTGCTGCCGCCCGGCGGGAAAGCGACGATGAGCTGCACGGCGCGGCGCGGATAGTTCTGGGCGATGGCGGGGCTGGCGACGGTGGCGGCCGCGGAGGCGGCAAGCAGGGTGCGGCGACGGATGAGCATTTGATCCTCCCTTTGATCTGAGTGACGAAGCAACCTTGGTTATTCGACGTCGCTCTCCCTGAGCGGCGCAAGTGAACGCGGCTTGAAAACGAGGAAGCCGATCACGATCAACGGAATTGTCAGCAACACAAGGGCAACCGGCCGGTCGAGGAAGATGGCAAAGCTGCCGCCGGAGATCTCGAGCGTCGTGCGCAGCGATTTCTCCATCATCGGACCCAGGATCAGCGCCAGGATGGCGGGGGCGATCGGGAAGTCGAGCTTGCGCAGCAGGTAGCCGATGATGCCGAAGCCCAGCATCACCCAGACGTCGAACATGGTCTGCTTCAGCCCGTAGGCGCCGATGATGCAGAAGATCAGCACGCCTGCGCACATGTAGCTGAACGGGATCTTGAGCAATTTGGCCCACAAGCCGACCAGCGGCAGGTTCAGGATCAAGAGCAGCACGTTGCCGACGAAGAAGCTTGCGATCACCGTCCAGACCAGCGTCGGCTGCTCGGTGAAGAGGAAGGGGCCGGGCGTGATGCCGTTGATGATGAAGGCGCCCATCAGCACGGCGATGGTGGGCGAGCTCGGGATGCCGAGCGCCAGCAACGGGACCATCGCGGCGTTGGCATAGGCGTTGTTCGCGGTCTCGGCCGAGGCCACGCCCTCGATCGCGCCCTTGCCGAAGCGCTCGGGCGTCTTGGAGACGCGTTTCTCCAGCACGTAGGCCATGAAGGTCGGCACGATGGCGCCGACGCCCGGGATCAGGCCCAGCACAAAACCCACCCCAGTGCCGCGAAGGATGGCGCCGACACAGTCCTTGCACTCCTGGCGCGTCGGCATCCAGCTCTTGAGCTCGGCCTCGATCATGTGGGTCTGCCGCGTCTCGGCTGCCAGCAGCAACTCGGCGACACCGAACAGGCCCATGACGACGGGCACGAAGCCGATGCCGTCGAAAAGCTCTTCCACGCCGAAGGTGAAGCGCGGGGCACCGCGCACGGGATCGAGGCCGATCAAGGCGAGCAGCAGGCCGATCACCGTCATCAGGAGGGCCGCCATGATGTTCTTGCCAGCCAAGCCGACCACGAGACAGAGGCCCGCCACCATGAGCGCGAAGAATTCGGCCGGCCCGAACTTGAGCGCCAGTGAGGCGAGCGGCATGGCGACGACGACCAGGGCCACCGTGGCCAGCGTGCCGCCGACGAAGGAGCCGATGGCCGCGATCCCCAGGGCAGATCCGGCGCGCCCCTGGCGGGCCATTTGGTGGCCGTCGATGCAGGTGATCACCGATGCGGCCTCACCCGGCACGTTGATCAGCACCGAGGTGATGGTGCCGCCATACATGGCGCCATAGTAGATGGCGCTCAGCATGATGATGGCGCCGGTCGGATCGAGGCTGAAGGTGAGCGGGATCAGGATCGCCGTCCCGGCAGCCGGGCCGAGGCCGGGCAGCACGCCGATCAGCGTGCCAAGGATGCAGCCGGCGAGAGCGTAGAGCAGATAGTACCAGGACAACGCCGCGGCGAAGCCCGAGAGCAGGTGGCCGAGTGATTCCATTGCCTAAAATCCGAACGGGGCGACCGGCAGGAGCACATCCAGCCAGGTGGTGAAAACGTAGTAGACGCCGACGCTGCCGAGGACGGCGAACACCGCGATCACCCACCAGCGCCGCTCGCCGAGTGCGATCACCAGGATGGCGTTGAATGCAAACATGGCGATGCGGAAGCCCACGAACTCCATCGCCACGGTGACCGCGGCCAGCAGCACGACGATGGCCAGCCAGCGCTTGCCGCCCTCGCCATGCGGCAGGATGCGAGTCTCGGCATCGGAAGGATCGGCCGCCTCGCGAAACGTCGTAATGAGCAGCGCGACGGCCAGCACCGCGCCGATCACCGCCAGCCAGAACGGAAAGAAGCCCGGGCCAGGGCCCAGGCGATCGGTCAGCGACAGCAGCAGCGACTGCCACACCGCAAACACGCAGAAGACCAGCATGGCGCCGGTCGCAATCAGCCGACCTTGGCGCATGCCCGGTGGCCCTCCCAGTTTTATTTTGCTCTTCTCAGAGGCAGCATAGCGGCAAATCAGGACCGGACGGAAGATCGGGAGGAAAGATGAACAGGCTTGACGGCAAGGTTGCGTTCCTGTCGGGCGCGGCGCGCGGTATCGGCGGCGCCACGGCCAAGCTGATGGCCAGCGCCGGCGCCAAGGTGGCGATCGGCGACGTGCTCGACGAGCGCGGCCGGCAGACGGCGAAGGAGATCGAGGCGGCGGGCGGCCAGGCGCTCTACGTTTCGCTCGACGTCACCAGCGAGGCGAGCTGGGCTGCCGCCATGGACGCCACGATCAAGAAGTTCGGCAAGCTCGACGTGCTGGTGAACAATGCCGGCATCTTCAACGGCAAGGGCGTCGAGGAAGCCTCGCTCGACGAATGGAACCGGCTGGTCGCCGTGAACCTGACCGGCGTCGTGCTGGGCACGCGCGCGGCCCTGCCGGCTCTCAAGGAGAGCGGGGCTGCGAGCGCGCATGGTGCCGCCATCGTCAATCTTGCCTCCATCGCCGGCCTCGTCGGCTCGCAGCTCGACCCGCTCTACTCACTGACCAAGGGCGGCGTGACGCTGTTCACCAAGTCGACGGCGCTGGAGTTCGGTCGCAAGGGCTACAAGATCCGCGTCAACTCGATCCATCCCGGCCTGATCGAGACTGACATGGGCCAGCAGACCTTCGCCATGCGCGCCCGCCAGCAGGGCACCAACGACACCGACAAGGCCCGCCAGGCAACGCTCGCCCTGCACCCGATCGGTCGGCTCGGCGTCGCCGACGACATCGCCAAGGGCATCGTGTTCCTCGCGTCGGACGATGCGGGCTTCATGACAGGCGCCGGCCTGGTGGTCGACGGCGGCTGGACGGCTCATTAGGAGGGAGTCGATACACGCAAGGTGTCATCCCGAGCGTAGCGAGGGACCCTTAAGGCTACAGGAAGGTCCCTCGCTGCGCTCGGGATGACAGCCTTGCTGGGGCAGCTGCCGTGCGCCGTCAAAAGATCCCCGCCGCAAGACCCGCCGCCATCGCTGCGCCCAGCTCCTGGCATTGCTCGACAAAAGCCGGCTGCCAGGGCCCCTTGCAGATCAGCGGCTCCTGCACCAGTCGCCAGCGCAGGCCGGTGAGGATGGTCTCGACGCCGCGGCGCGTGCCGGTGCCGTCGCTGCCGGCGCGGATATAGAGGGCGCACGGCAGGCCCTGCGTCTTCTCCAGCAGGGGATTGTAGGAGCGGTCGAAGAAGTCTTTTAGCGCACCGCTCATGTAGCCCAGGTTCTCGGTCGTGCCGAGGATCACCGCCTGGGCGGCCAGCACGTCGTCGGGCCCGGCCTGCAAGGGCGCCACGACCCGCACCTCGATGCCGGTTTCGCTCCGCGCGCCACGTTCGACGGCGCCGCGCAGGGAAAGGGTGTTCTCCGACGGCGCGTGGGCCACAATGAGCAGCCTTTTCGACATGGGAGGGGTTTTACCCCGTTACGCATCGATATGCTCAAAAAACTCCTGATCGCCAATCGCGGCGAGATCGCCATCCGCATTGCCCAGGCCGCTGCCGAGCTCGGCATCGCCACCGCCGGCCTTCATTCGGAGGACGACGCCACGTCCTTGCATATCAGGCGCGTCGACGAGGCCATCCCGCTCAAGGGCAAGGGCGCGGCCGCCTATCTCGACATCGCTTCGGTGATCGCCGCCGCGAAGAAGGCCGGCTGCGATGCGGTGCACCCGGGCTATGGCTTCCTGTCGGAGAACGCCGACTTCGCCGCTGCCTGCACGGCGGCCAAGATCACCTTCGTCGGCCCGACGCCCGAGCAGCTGAAATTGTTCGGCGACAAGGCGGCTGCCCGTGCCCATGCGCGGAAATGCAAGGTGCCGGTGCTGCCCGGCACGGATGTCACCGATCTTGCCGGCGCAATAGCTTTCTTCAAGAAGCACGCAAAGTCCGGCATTGCGCTGAAAGCCATCGCCGGCGGCGGCGGGCGTGGCATGCGCCTGATCAGGAGCGAAGGCGAGATCACCGGCGCCTTCGCCCGCGCCTCGGCTGAAGCCAAGTCGGCGTTCGGCAACGGCGACCTCTACGC
>DATGZZ010000527.1:0-8644 GCA_035296945.1 Reyranella sp. | reverse complement strand
GCGCTTCCTGCACACGCTGAACGGCTCGGGCCTGGCGATCGGCCGCACGCTGATCGCCATTCTGGAGAACTACCAGAACGAGGACGGCTCGGTCGCCATCCCGGAGGCGCTGCGGCCCTACATGGGCGGCCTTGCAGCGTTGCCGGCGCCCACGGGGAAGCGCAAGTGACGCCCGCCGACATCGCGCGCAAGCGCATCCTCGTCACCAACGACGACGGCATCAACGCGCCCGGCCTCGAGGCGATGATCGACATCGCCACCCAGCTCTCCCAGGACGTCTGGGTGGTGGCGCCGGAGTACAACCAGAGCGGCGCCGGCCATTCGCTCTCGCTCACCCATCCGGTGCGCGCCCGCCAGCTCAGCGAGACCAGGTTCGCGCTCGAAGGCACGCCGACCGACTGCGTGCTGTTTGCCGTCAAGCACCTGCTCAAGGACCACAAGCCCGACATCGTGCTGTCGGGCGTCAACCGCGGCGGCAACATGTCCGACGATGTGACCTACTCGGGCACCATCGCCGGCGCCATGGAAGGCTGCCTGCTCGGCATTCCCTCGATCGCCTTCAGCCAGACCTACACCCATCCTCATCCGGTGAAGTGGGATACGGCCACGACGTTCGGCGCCGACGTGGCGCGGCGTGCGCTCGCCATGAGCATCCCGCGCAACGTCCTGATCAACGTCAACTTCCCCGACGTGGCCGCGGCCAACGTCAAGGGCGTGCGGGTGACGCGGCAGGGCGTGCGCGGCTTCGGCGGCCACATCGTCGAGCGCACCGATCCGCGCGGCGGCGCCTACTACTGGATCGCCTACGCGCCGGGCGAGCACGAGCACGACGACGAGAGTGACCTCACCTCCGTGCGCGCGGGCTACGTGTCGGTGACGCCGCTGCACCTCGATCTCACCCACGAGGCGACGCGCCGCAAGCTTGCCGCGCAGTTCGCCGCCCCCGTTAAGTCCGACTGAACGGGAACGGCCGTGAACGTCCCGGCCATGCAACGCCTGATCGCCGAGCTCAGGCAATCGGGCATCGCCGATGAAAAGGTCCTGGCCGCCATCGGCAATGTCGACCGCGAGCGTTTCGTCACGCCCGCCTTCGCCGAGCGCGCCTGGGAGAACACGGCACTGCCGATCGCCTTCGGCCAGACCATCAGCCAGCCGCTCGTGGTCGCGGCCATGACCGAGGCGCTGCGCGTCGGCCCGCGCATGAAGGTGCTCGAGATCGGCACCGGCTCGGGCTACCAGGCCGCCGTGCTCGCCAAGCTGGCGCGCCGCGTCTACACCGTCGAGCGCTTCAAGCCGTTGTCGCGCGAGGCCGAGAAGCTCTTGATCGATCTCGGCATCTTCAACGTCGTGTTCGACGTCGGCGACGGCAGCAAGGGCTGGGCAGGCCAGGCGCCGTTCGACCGCATCATCGTCACCGCCGCCGCCGAGGAACGCCCGCAGCCGCTGATCGACCAGCTCGCCGTCGGCGGCATCCTGATCGTCCCCGTCGGCCGCGATCCGACCGCGCAGGTGGTCGAGCGCATCGTGAAAAGCGAGAGCGGTTTGCAGCGCGATACGCTGATGCCGGTGCGTTTCGTGCCGCTGGTGGCCGGCGCACTGCCTGTGCTGGGGCAGGGGTAGGCTGGGGGCGCGCCACTCCAGTGGCGCGTCATGTTCATGCGCGGACCTGGAGGTCCGCGCTCCGGAAGACTATGACGCGCGACTGGAGTCGCGCGCCCCCAGCCTCTAGGATTTCACCCGAACCATCGGGGAGACCACGCGATGCCAGCGGCTTCACCGCGCATCCATGAGGCGCCGGACGATCTGCTCGCCGCGATCGACTATTGCTACGAGCAGGGCTGGACCGATGGCCTGCCCGTCGTGCCGCCGCAGGTCGACCGCGTGCACGGGATGCTGGCAGCCGACGACCGCCCGGCCGAGACCGTCATCGCCAGGCATCCCGCCACCGGCCTGGCACTCTCGCTGCACGCCGCCGCGGTCAACGCCGTCATGGCAGGCTGCCTGCCGGCGTACTTCCCGGTGCTGGTCGCGGCCTTCGAGGCGATGGACCGGCCGGACTTCAACTTCCACGGCTCGACCGCCAGCACCGGCGGCTCGGCGCCGCTCCTGGTGGTGAGCGGGCCCCTCGTCGACGATATCGGCATGAACGCCGATGTGAACCTGTTCGGTCCCGGCAACCGGCCCAACGCCACCATCGGCCGCGCCGTGCGGCTGATCCTGCGCAACGTCTTCCAGATGCTGCCCGGCATCTCCGACAAGTCGACCCAGGGCAACCCGGGCAAGTACAGCCTGTGTATCGCCGAACGCATGCGCGGCAACCCGTGGGCGCCGCTCTGCCAGGAGCAGGGCTATCCGGCAGGCACCTCGAGCGTCACCGTCTATGCCGCCGGCGGCTTCTGCAATGTCGAGAACCACGGCGGCAACACGCCCGAGCAGGTCCTGGGCTCGGTGGCCGACGCCATGGCCAATTATGGCTGCATCACGCTCGGCCAGAGCGTGGTGATCCTGGCGCCCGAGCACATGCAGATCGTGGCCGATGCCGGCTGGACGCGCCGACGGGTGCAGGACTTTTTGTTCACCGAGGCCAAGCGCTCGGTCGAGGGCATGAAGGGTGTCGGCAAGTTCCGCGACCGCGAGTACGACACCCAGCACGGCGAGGGCGCCCATGCGCTGGCCGAGCAAGGGTTCATGCATCGCGGCCTTGCCCCCGACGACATCCTGGTCACCCTGGGCGGCGGCGACGCCGGCGGCCATTCGTGCTTTCTTCCGTCGTGGAGCCGCGGCCGCGGCTCGATCATGCAGCACGCCGCCATCCGCCCCCTCGCTTCTCAAGTTCCTCTCCCCCGCTAGGGGGAGAGGCTAGGTGAGGGGTTTGCACGAGCTTTCGATGCCCCCTCACCCAGCCTCTCCCCCTAGCGGGGGAGAGGAGCTATGAACTGAAGAAGGAGACCGTTCGATGCAGCTCTACGCGCCCACCTCGACCACGGCCACGCGCAAGCGCACGCGCGCGCCCGCCCTCGCCAAGCTCGACGGCGCGCGCATCGGCATCCTCGAGAACGGCAAGCTCAACGCCGAGGAGATGCTGAACGAGGTGGCCCAGCTCTTCGTGCAGCGCCATGGCTGCACGGTCGTCAAGCTGGCCTCGAAGAAGAACGCCAGCGCGCCGGCGCCCGCCAACACGCTCACCACGGTGGCGCCGGAGGTCGACTTCCTGATCACCGGCCTGGGGGATTGAGGGTCCTGCTCAACGTGCAGTCTGCACGACGGCATTTCCTTCGAGCAGCTCGGCAAGCGGGCTGTGGTGATCTGCACGACACCCTTTGAGGTGACGGCGAAGAACATCGCCCGGGTGCTCGGCATTCCCGACTACCCGTTCACCAAGGTCCAGCACCCGATCGGCTCCTGCACGCTGCCCGAGCTCAAGGCCCGGGCCGAGGTCGCCTACCAGCAGGCGTTACGGATTCTGCTGGAAGCCTGAGTCGGGGGATCGGCCATCCGTCAAGTCGAGGGCGCTGAGCCTCCCAGCTCCCCCAATCGCACCTTTGCCAGGGCGGCGAAGGCGCCGTCGGCGTAACGCTCCAGATAGGCCTCGTACATTTCCGGGTTGTCGCTGTCCTTGACCGTGTCCCAGAAGGCGAGCTCGACGGCGCTGACATCGGGGTCCGTTGCCGCCGGTTCGGCGGGCGCCTCCTGTTCCTGAAGCACCGCCTGCAGGCGGGCCTCGGCCAGGGCGGTGAAGGCGCCCGACGGATATTGCTCGAGATAGGCTTCGAATTCCGCTGGATCCTTGCTGTCCTTCATCGCCTCCCAGAACGCGAGCTCGAACGCCGCCGGGTCATCGGCGTGCTGTTCGGCCGGGCTCGCTGGCGGAGCGGCCGACGCCTCATTGGACGATTCGACGGCCGGGTCACCGGTTGAACTGCGCACCCGAAAGGCGCGGATCGGCTGGGCGATGTTCTTGACGCTCTGCTCGCCGAGATCCTGAAAGGCGTACTGGCCCATCTTGCGGACATGGTCGCGCACGCCCCGCGAGACGCAAATGCCGCCGGGATCGGCAAGCGTTTCGAGCCGGGCAGCGATGTTGACGCCATCGCCGAAAATGTCGCCATCCTTGACCATGACGTCGCCGACATTGATGCCGATGCGGAAGAGCAGGCGGTGCTCGGTTGGATGGCTCTCGTTCGCAACCGCGATCGCCTCCTGCATCTTCATGGCGCAATCCAGCGCATCGACCACGCTCTGGAATTCGGCCAGCACGCTATCGCCGGCGGTGCCGGTGATGCGGCCATTGTGGGAGGCGATCAGATCGTCGACGATCAGGCGGTGGCTGGACAGGGCCGCAAGCGTCTCCGCCTCGTCCCGCTCCATATGTCGACTGTAACCCTCGACATCGGCGGCGAGGATGGCGATCAACCGGCGTTCCAGTCGCGGCGCTTCCATGGTCGCTTCCCTTTGGTTTGAATCATGCAGCTACCACCGATCCCGGGGGGCAGCCCACGGTCACGGCATATTGCGCGACGAGCCGGCACAGCGTGGTGAGATCGCCAGCGAAGGTGTCGCCGGGACCCGCCGCGCCGGCGATCGACGGAGCGGGAGCCGGCGCCACCTCGTAGTCGATGACCAGATGGCGCGCCGGCCCGGCGCCGCCGCCCGGGGTCAGCTTGCGCAAAGTGTAGCGGCGCACCGCATCCGAGGGATGCGACGCATAGCAGATCAGGCGGATCGCCAGAGTTCCCCCATTGGCGTCGCTGGCCGGCGATCCGCCACGGCGCTGGCTGCTGGCCTCGAGACCCGACTGGCGCAGGGCGAAAGCGACGATTGCGGCCGCGGCGTCGTCGACCTGCCCGCGGCCGCCGACACAATGGAAGGCGGCCTGGATTTCGCGGTCGGACAGGTCCGTGGCAAGTGCGGTCGAGGGACGGCCTTCGGCCATGTCGGCGGCGAGGAAGTCGAGAACGTCATCGGTGCCTTCGACGATGGCCTCGACCTGCGCAGCGCTCAGCCGGTCCTGCGTGCGGTCGGCTTCGGCCAGCACGATCATGCGGCCCATGCCGTCATCGAGCCCGCGTTCGCGCCCTTTCTCGTCGATTTCGGCAAGCGCCACGGTCGCTGCATCGGCGACGGCCTTGCGGATCAGCCGGCGATAGATCTGCTGGTAGGGGGCCAGTGCCGGCTCATCGCCCAGCAGGATCTGCAGGAAGCCGAGATGCGGCACGTGCCGGCCGAGCACCAGCAGGCAGATCGCGAGCGGCGTCGACAGGAGCAGGCCGACCGGTCCCCACAAGGTGCCCCAGAACAGGGCCGACATGATGAGGGCCAGCGGCGTGACGCCGGTCGAATCGCCGAACAGCAGCGGCTCGACGATCTGGCCGATCACCAGGTCGCAGGCGACGATCCAGCCCAGCACCAGGAAGGGCTGCGCCCAGCCCGGCGTGACCGCGAAGGCGATCAGGGTCGGCAGCACGGCGCCCAGCGCCGTGCCGACATAGGGCACGAAGCGCAGCCCGCCGGCCAGGACGCCCCACAACAGCGCGTTCGGCATGCCGAGCGCGAAAAGACCGACGCCGACGGCGACCGCAAAGCCGAAATTGGTCATCAACTGCAGCGACAGGACGCGGGCGACCCGGCTCGCCGCGTCGCCAATCGCATCCGACGTCGCATGCACGTCGCTGGCGCCGAACAGACGGACGAACTGGTCGTTGAGATGGTCGCGGTCAAGCAAGATGAAGACGACGAGGATGACGACGATGCCGATGGTGAGGATCGGATGCAGCAGCGGCGCCACGAAGCCGGCGACGCTCTCGAAATTGGAACCACCCTGCACCCGCACCGCCGGCGCGGCGCCCGTCGTCAGGGTGAGGTCATGCCCGAGCGAGGCGACCATGGCCATGAAGCGGCTGATCGCACCGCCACCTTCCGACAGGCCACGGATATCCTGGATTTTCTGCTGCAGGTTGGCCTGGTAGGCGGTGAGGCTGCCGGCCACCTCGGCGAGCTGGGCCATGACCAGGACGGTCAGCAGACCGGCGATCACCAGGGCACCCAGCACGACCGCCGAGACGGCGAATGGCAACGGCAGCAGACGGCGCACCCAGGTCACTGCAGGACTGAGGATGAAGGCGAAAAGCACCGCGATCGCCGCTGGGATCAGCACATCGCGACCGGCATAGAGCGCGACGATCGCCACCGCGCCAATGAAGGTGATGGCGGCAGATCGCAGAAGGCGCGAGTCGCCTTCAGTCGTAGACGCGAGATCGGGGAACTTCATCGGGCATCGAAGACGAGGTCGCGCGCGAACTCCGGCTTGCCGTTCGCCCGGTCGAGGTCAGCACATTTGCACAGGTTCATGGCCGCGACTCCCCGGGCCCCGAGGCGCTCCCGAACTGAACTTACCGATTCGCCGATATAGCTGTAACGCGGCGCGCACCCCCGCGTTGCGTCCCGATCGATGGTTGCCGCCGATCGAGGGGCGGGAAGCGATCGCTTAGGTAGGCGGATCCGACGCTTTTGCGACGTTTCTCCCCGGCCCGCAGGCCTCCGGAAATCGTCGCCAGCCCGATTCCCGCCGGAATCGTGATGCAGTACAATAGGCCCATGAAAAGAGCCCCTCGCTACCCCTCGCGATGGGCCGGCTGGATGCGTACGCTGGGTATAACAGCGGCGCTGTCGGTCGCGCTCGGCGCCTGCTCGAATGTGTTCGGCCCCAAAGGCGGGACCATGGAATATCCCGGCTCCGGCGCTGGTCCCAATGCCGTTGCCATCTATGTCGTCAACGAAAAGGACACGGTCGATAGCATCTCGCAGCGCTACGGCGTGCCCTCGCAGACCATCATCGACCGCAACAGGCTGAAGGCGCCCTACACGCTGAAGGCCGGCCAATATATCGAGCTGCCGGGCGCCCGCTTCGTCGCCGACAACACCGGCGGCGCCACCCAGGCCGCCGCGGCCACGACGCCCGGCCCGGTCAAGCGGGACAACCTGCCGCCACCCGGCGCCGAGCCGAAGACGGCCGCGGGCCAGCCGACGCCGCTAAGCCCAGCCGCCGCGGAAAGCAAGACCGAGGCGACCGTCGCGGCCACGCCGCCACCGCCGCGCTTCGCCTGGCCCTTGCACGGCAAGGTCCTGGCGCCCTACGGCACCGGCCAGGGCGGCCAGAAGAACGACGGCATCGACATCCAGGCCGCCACCGGCGACCCGGTGAAGGCGGCCGACGGCGGCACCGTGATCTATGCCGGCAGCGACGTCGCCCATCTCGGCAACCTGCTGCTGGTCCAGCATCAGGGTGGCTACATCACCGCCTACGGCAACAACGAGGCGCTGCTGGTGAAGAAGGGCGACGCGGTCAAGAAGGGCCAGACCATCGCCAAGGCCGGCAACTCCGGCGGCGCGGCCAGCCCGCGGCTGCACTTCGAGGTCAGGCGGGGCGGCAGCAAGACGGTCGATCCGATGACGGTGCTGCCGGCGCAGTAGCGCCCCGCTGTCACCCGGCGCGCGGGTTACCCCGCGCTGACCGAAGCGAGGGGCCTTTACGGCAACAGGAAAGGTCCCTCGCTGCGCTCGGGATGACAGTCTCGCTGGGTCGGACGGCGTCCGTTCTAAGCGACCCTGCCCTCGAGCGTATCGTCGATCCGCCGGACCGAGAGCTGCCCGCCCGTCGCGTCGATCAGCACCGTGACGCCGCTCGCCAGAGGCTGCAGCTCCTCGGCCGGGATCGCCGGGTCCAGAAGCTCGTCGGGCTCGTAGCGCAGCAGCACGACCCGCCGCCGGCTTCCGCCGTTGCCGCTGCGCTGGGCAGCCTGGACGTCGAACATCGCCATCTCCAGCCGGATCGCATCCTCGACCGGACCGGCGGGCAGCCGGCGCGCGGCGATGCGTTCTTCCAGCCACAGGCCGAAGCGCCACGATTCCCAGCGGTATTGCAGGGTGGCGTGGCGCGATGCCGCCCAGAAGGCGTCGAGCTCGTCCATCAGCCTATTGCCCAGCAGCCGACAGGAATGGGGCAGCACCGAGTAGACCGGGATCAGCCGGTTGACGCGATAGAGCGAGCAGTTCACCGACATCGCCTCGTGATGGACCATCGTCTCGAGGCGCTTTTTCTCGCGCAGCGTCATGTCGTATCCCGCGAGCACATCTGTCGTGCCCTCGCGCAGCGCCACGCAGCGCTCGGGTGACGCGATCAGGTCGGCGAAGGCCCGCTGGAATTCCGCGATCGACATGGTGATGCTCCCCTCAGCCGCAGACGGCGGCACGCATCTGCTGCAATTGCGACAGCACGCCGTGATCGCCCAGTCCCGGGAAATACGTCTCGTGGAACTCGAAGGTCACGCCCGCCAGGTTGCGGCAGCGCGGCGCGGTGCGTTCGAGCAGCCCGAAAACCTCGGACGGGCAGGCGCCGGCGTGCGAATCGAGATAGGCGCCGAACAGGCTGTTGCCGCCGGCGACGTGGATCTCGCCGATGGCGTCGAGATCGAGTCCGTTGATGAAGCGGTCGGCGTCGAGGCCGAGATTGACGGCGTTGACATGGAGGTTGTGCAGGTCGAGCAGCAGGCCGCAACCGGTCCGCCGGACCAGCGCGTTCATGAAGTCCTCCTCGCTCATGTCCGATCCCGGCACGGGCGTGTGCACCACGCCGTTCTCGAGCAGC
>DATGZZ010000526.1:0-5764 GCA_035296945.1 Reyranella sp. | reverse complement strand
TTATCCTGGGCTCGATCTCGGGCTTCGGCCAGGACGGGCCCTATGCCGAGCGCGCGGGCTTCGACCAGATCGCCCAGGGCATGGGCGGCATAATGTGGGTCACCGGCATGCCGGGCGGCGGTCCGGTGCGCGCGGGCATCGCCGTGGCCGACGTCGGCGCGGGGCTGCACTGCGCCATCGGCATCCTGACGGCGCTCTTGGAGCGCGAGGTCTCGGGGCAGGGCCAGTGGATCTCGACGTCGCTGCTGCAGGCCATGATCTCGATGTGCGACTTCCAGGCTGCGCGCTGGACCATCGCCAAGGACGTGCCGGGCCAGGCCGGCAACAACCATCCGACCTCGATCCCGACCGGCGTGTTCAAGACCAAGGACGGCTACGTCAACATCGCCGCGTCCGGCGGCCACATCTACAAGCGCTTCTGCGAAGCCATCAAGGCGCCGGAGCTGATGACCGACGAGAAGTTCTCGACCGACAAGGCGCGCGCCAAGAACCGCGACGTGCTGAACGCCGAGATCGACAAGCGCGTGGCGACCTACGGCAGCGCCGAACTGGTCGAGAAGCTCAACAAGGCGGGCGTGCCGGCGGGGCCGATCTACAAGATGGACGAGATGTTCGCCGATCCGCAGGTCAAGCACCTGAAGATGGCGCATCCCGTGAAGTCGCCCAAGCTCGGCGAAATCGAACTGATCGGCCAGGCCATCAACATGAGCCGCACGCCCTTCGAGATGCGCACGGCCACGCCCGAGCAGGGCGAGCACACCGAGGCCGTGCTGAAGGAAGCGGGCTATGATGCTGCGGCGATCGCGAGCTTCAAGCAACGCGGCGTAATCTAGGAGGCCATCATGATCAGTCCTACTCCCAACATGATCGCCGAGAAGGTGGGCCCGGTCGGCAAGCTCATCTTCAACAAGCCGGCCAAGCGCAACGCCACTTCGTCGGACATGTGGGAGGCGATCCCGGTCATCATCGACGAGTTCGAGAAGGATCCGGCGATCCGCGTCGTGGTCGTGACCGGAGCAGGGGACCAGGCCTTCGTGTCGGGTGCCGACATCTCGGAGTTCGAGAAAGCGCGCTCGACGCCCGAGCAGGTCGCCTACTACGACAAGATCGGCGAGATCGCCAATGCGCGCCTGGCGAAATGCTCAAAGCCGACGATCGCGCGCATCCGCGGCTTTTGCGTCGGCGGCGGCGTGGCGGTGTCGCTGACCTGCGATATCCGCATCGCCTCCGACAACTGCACGTTCGGCGTGCCGGCGGCCCGGCTCGGGCTGGGCTATCGCGCGGCCGGCATCAAGACCCTGATGGACGTGGTCGGTCCGGCCTACGCCAAGGAGATCTTCTTCACCGGCCGCATGTTCAGCGCCCAGGAAGCACTGGGCATGGGCCTGATCAACCGCGTCGTGCCGGACGCCGAGCTCGACGCCTATGTCGACGACTATTGCAAGCGCATCGGCGAGAATGCGCCGCTCACCATGCATGCCGCCAAGCGCACCATCGAGGAGCTGACGCGCCTCGACGGCAAGCCGGATTTCGCGCGGACGACGGCGCTGGTGAAGGAGTGCTTTGCCTCCGAGGATTACATCGAAGGCCGCACGGCCTTCATGGAAAAACGCCGGCCGCAGTTCAAGGGACGCTAGGGACACAATCCCGGTGTCATCCCGAGGGCGAAGCCCGAGGGACCTTTAGGCCACAGGAAAGGTCCCTCGCTGCGCTCGGGATGACAGCGCCGCCTGGACCGGCGACAGTGCGCCAGGACGAGAGGAGACAAGTGATGGCCGTCCTCAGCCGCGAGCAGATCGACGCCTTCTGGCGCGACGGCTATCTCATGGTCGACGATGCGGTGACGCCCAAGCAGCTTGCCGCGCTCAAGGCGGAGATCGCCGATTGGGTCGAGCAGAGCCGCGCGCATGCCGCGCCGTTCGGACCGCCGACGATCGACGGCCGGCCGCGTTTCGACATGGGCAGCGAGCACAGCGCCGACAAGCCGGCACTGCGCCGCATCAACAACCCGTCGGACATTTCCGACGCCTATCGCGAGGTCATGCTCGACGCGCGCACGGTCGACATGGTGGCCGACCTGATCGGGCCCGACGTCAAGTTCCACCATTGCAAGATCAACCTGAAGCTCTCGGGCGCCAAGACCGAGGTCTCCTATCACCAGGACTTCGCCTACACGCCGCACACCAATTCCGACATCGTGACGGCGCTGCTGTTCCTCGACGACATCGATGAGAGCAACGGCTGCCTCACCGTCGTGCCGGGCTCGCACAAGGGGCCGATGCTGTCGCTGTTCGACGGCGAGCGCTTCACCGGCGGCGTCGCCGCCGGCGCCGAGCAGCAGGCGCTGGCCAAGTCGGTGCCCTGCCTCGGCAAGGCGGGCAGTGTCTGCCTGATGCATACCAAGCTCCTGCACGGCTCGGCGGCCAACGGCGCCGACAAGGCTCGCGGCCTCTATATTTGCGTCTACACCGCGGCCGACGCCGTGCCGATCGCGCGCAATCCCATGCCGAGCCCGAACGAAGGCCGGATCGTGCGCGGCCAGGAAGCCCGCTTTGCGCGGCTGACCGAAGGCCTGGTCGAATTGCCCAAGCAGCCCAAGTCGGCGTCGTTCTTCACCGTGCTGGGCCAGGACTCCAAGCAGGCGGCCGAGTGAACGATCCGTTTCCGGCCATCGCCGAAGCGTCGGCGGCCGGAGAGACCGCCGACCTCTTTGCCGACATCCGCGCCACGGTGGGCGTGCGCGTGGTCAACCTGGTGTGGCGCCATCTCGCCACCCTCGACGGAGCACTGCCCTGGGCATGGCGGGCGGTGAAGCCGCTGTACCTTCAAGGCATGGCCGACCGCGCCGTCGTCGACTTTCGCCACGACATGAGCCTGCCGAAACTCGGCTCGCTGGCGGGGCCGGAGCCGGCCAGCGTCGACGCCGTGCTGGCGAGCTACGACCATTCCAACACCGTCAATCTCTTCGCCCTTGGCGCCCTGGCCGCCCGGCTGCGCGGAGATGTGGCGTCCGAGGGCACGCTGGAGGAGGGGCCGCGCCTGCCGGCGCCCGACGTCGACCTGCCGCCGCTTGCTTCTGAAGCCGATGTCTCGCCCGAGACCTGGCAGCGCGTGCTGCGGCTCAACCGCTTCGGTGACCGGCCCGAGCCCGTGATCCTGGCCAGCATGTATCGCCATCTCGCCCATGCGCCGGACTTCCTGCGGCGGCTGGAAGCCGCGCTGATGCCGGCACAGGCCGACGGCTCGCTCGACCAGGCCATCCTGGCCAATCGGCGGTCCGCCTATCAAAGGGCGCGCGTGCTGGGCCGCGCGATCGCGGCCGATCGGCCGGCCCAGTCCGAGCAGATCGAAGCCTCGGTGTCGGCCTTCGTCGAGCACGCCATCGGCAAGATGGTGACGATCTGTCGGTCTATTCGATTGGGTCGAGGAACTGCGGGATTATAGGAAGGTTTTTTTGGCAAGGGGTTTCCTCGGTTCCACTCAGTTTCCCCGCACAGGGAGGGTGCCGCACAAAGCGGCCGCATGGCAGTGCAGGTGGGATTGGGCTGCTGGGAAAAGGCACAAGGCCGAACCTGACCAGCCAGGCGGAGGCGCGACTAGACGATCAGCGACCCCAGCAGCGCCACCGAGACCGCGAGCAGGCCCAGCGCGAGGGCGTCCACGACGACATGTGCTTCAAAGTGGCCAAATATGCCCCGGACCCTGTCCATCTGCTTCACCCCTTTCCTACACGGTCGCCAGCTTAGGCGCCTCGGGCGTGGGCAAAAGTGGCGAAAGTCACACGACCAAGAATACAAGCAGCCCCGGATCACACGGGCGCCGACCAGGTGTTCTTTCCAGTGGTTCATTGCCTCTCCCGAAAGTCGCGAAGCTTGGAAGCACAGGCTTATGGAGTTCCTTACGGCGGCTCCTCCGGGACCATCCCCCCGGCTAGTCTAAGTCTAGGCGCTCAGCCGCGCCCTGAGCCTCGCCACAAGGCTCCTCATGCTCGACGCTCCCCAGCTCGCCCCTCGTGGCGTCAGCACGCCCGCTTCATCTGCCGAGCGATCCGGGTAGCGCGAGGGGCAGTGTCATCCTGAGCGGCCAATTGCTACGGTCGCGCCAAAAGCCGGAGGAAACATGCTGCTCGGCCTCGATTCCTTGCTGGGCCCAGACCTGCTGCACGCCCTGGCCGCGATGGGCCATGGCGATCGGATCGTGCTGGTCGACGCCAACTATCCCGCCACGCGCGGGCGCCGCCTGATCCACTTGGCGGGTCTTTCAACGCCGCGTGTCCTGCAGGCGGTGCTGTCGGTGTTTCCGATCGACACGTTCATCGCCGACCCGTGCGCTGTCATGCAGGTCGTGGGCGAGCCGGGTGCACTGCCGCCGGTGGTCGTCGAGATGAACGCCGCGCTGGCCAGGCACGGCGCCAAGGCGGCGGCGAGCCTCGAGCGCAACGCCTTCTATGCGGCCGCCGAGAGCGCTTACGCCATCGTGCAGACCGGCGAGCGCCGCTTCTATGGCAACATCCTGCTCACCAAGGGCGTCGTTGCACCGGAGGAACCGCCATGACCGATTACAGTCCTCCCGGCCCGCTCGGCGCCGGCAGCGCACCTTTGGGCAACCTGGGCACGGTCGTGCCTGAAGAGGACGCCATCGCCTGCCTGGCGGCAGCCTGGGACGTCGGCATCCGCCACTACGACACCGCGCCTCACTACGGCGCGGGATTGGCGGAACACCGGTTGGGCAATGCGTTGCGCGGCCGCCCGCGCGACGCCTATACGCTCTCCACCAAGGTGGGCCGATTGCTCCATGCCGCGCCGGACACGCGGGAGATGAGTCAAGGCTTCGCGCAGGCATTGCCCTTCCGCCGCACCTTCGACTACTCCGCCACCGGCACGATCCGCTCCCTGGACGACAGCCACCAACGCCTGGGGCTCAATCGCTTCGACATCGTCTACATCCACGACTGCGCTGAGGATTGGCACGGTGCCGCCTTCAAGGACCGGTTTGCCGAAGCCATGGCCGGCGCGGCCAAGGTTCTCACCGCCATGCGCGACCGCGGCGAGATTCGCGCCTGGGGCATGGGGCTCAATCTGGTCGAGCCCGCGCTCGCCTGCCTCGAGACCGAACGGCCGGACGTCTTCCTGATCGCCGGACGCTACACGCTGCTCGACCATACAGCGCTCGAACGGCTGTTTCCGGCCTGCGCGGCCAAAGGCGTGAAGGTCGTGCTGGGCGGACCCTACAATTCCGGCCTGCTGGCGGGCGGCACCACCTTCAACTACGTGCCCGCCAAGCCCGACATGGTGGCCCGGGCCGACGCCATCCGCGCCATCTGCGAACGCCACGGCACCGACGTCAAGGCCGCGGCGCTGCAGTTCTGCGCCGCCCATCCGGTCGTGGCCGCGGTCATACCCGGCCCGCGCACCGCCACCGAAGTGCAGCAGAACGCCGCCCTCATGAAGGCTGAGATTCCCGGCGCGCTTTGGCTCGAGCTGCGCCGGGCCGGCCTGCTGCCGGAGAACGCGCCGACGCCGGAAAGATGATCCGCGTCGACGCCCACCATCACGTCTGGACCATCGCGCGCGGCGATTACCGCTGGCTGTCGCCTGATCTTGCGATCGCCCGCGACTACGGGCTGGACGACTTGCGCCCCTTGTTGGGCGACATCACCGCGACGGTGCTGGTGCAGGCCGCCGACAGCGAGGCTGAAACGGCTTTCATGCTGGACGTCGCCCGCCGCTCGGCGGGCCTCGCGCGTGGCGTAGTGGGCTGGACG
>DATGZZ010000525.1:0-2378 GCA_035296945.1 Reyranella sp. | reverse complement strand
GTAGGGATCGTCGACCAGCTCCTTCAGGTGCTCGATCTTGCCGTTGGGCGGGGCGGCGAAGAACTCGGTCTTCAGATCCTCCTCGACCGCCATATCGAGCATGACGTCGACAGGATGCTTGCCCATCTTCTCGCCGGCATGGGCCAGTGTGTAGTCGAGCCACTTCTTGTTCTTGTCGAGCTTGGGGCCGACGATGGCGATCTGCGGCAATGGCCCGGTCGCGGTGATCGGCAGGTTGTCGCGCAGCGCCGCGCGGCGCGCCGGATCGGCGAGCTTGGCCAGCCGCTCCTCGCGCGTGCCGGTGGTGGCGTCACACCAGACCTGCGAATCGTCGAACAGGTTCCAGTCCTCGAAGGTGAAGGTGAAGCCCGCGTCCGTCGTGAGCCCTTGCCCCACCACACGGATGCCGCGCTCACGGCAGCTCCTGAGCCAGTCCAGCACCCGGCGATGGATGTGCGGGCGATGATCGAAGGCCTGGACCACGTTCATGATGATCGGCCGGCCGCTGATCGTGGCGACCTCCTCGTAGAAGGCCTGGTCGCGCGCATTGTCGCCCGAGACCAGCAGCATCTGCACGAAGCCGTCGTTGCGTTCGGCCAGCACCTTGGCGAGCTCGCGGCAGGTGTCGTCGTGCATGACGTCGGTCGGCATGGCCGAGCCGTCATGGTCGCGCTGCACCGCCGCCGGGCCTGTCGGCAGCATACGCTGGGCCGACCAGCCGCAGGCGCCGGCATCCATGGCCTCGTGCAGCAGGCGTCGGATCTCGGCGTGTTGTTCGGGCGTCGGCAGCTTGCCAGCCTTGGCCGCCTCGAAGCCCATCACCCAGATCAGCAAGGGCGAGATCGGCATGTAGGGCAGGATGTTGACCGCCTTGGGCGCCGCCTCGACGCTGTCCAGAAATTCGGGGAAGGTCGTCCAGTTCCACGGCATGCCTTCCTTCATCGAGGCCATGGGAATCGCCTCGACGCGGGTCATGGTCAGCATGGCGCGGTCGCGCTCGGCCGGCCGCACCGGTGCGAAGCCGAAGCCGCAGTTGCCGATCACCACCGAGGTAATGCCGTGCCAGCTCGACAGCGTGCAGTAGGGATCCCAGAAGAGCTGCGCGTCGTAGTGCGTGTGCAGGTCGACGAAGCCCGGCGCCACGATCAGGCCACCGGCATCGATCGTCTCGTCGGCTTCGCCGGCGCCGATCCGGCCAATCTCGGCGATCACGCCGTCCTTGATGCCGATGTCGCCGCGAAAGCGCGGCAGGCGGCTGCCGTCGACGATCATGCCGCCGCGGATTACGCGATCGAGCCGGGCCATATTTCCTCCGTTTCGCCAAGCGTGAGCGCGGCCCTCCACTCTGTCAACGCACCGCGCTAAGCTCGCAGGATGAAACAGGATCGCGTCCGCACCGACGTACTCGATATCGCCTACGAGGAGCACGGGCCATCGAACGGCCCACCAGTGATTCTTCTGCACGGCTTCCCTTACGACGTGCGCGCCTTCGACGAGGTCGCCCCGCCTCTCGCGGCCGACGGTTGCCGCGTGCTCGTGCCCTGGCTGCGCGGCTACGGGCCGACGCGCTTCCTGACCGCATCGACCCTGCGGTCGGGCGAGCAGGCGGCACTCGGTCACGATCTCATGCAGTTCATGGACAAGCTCGGCATCAAGCGCGCCGCGCTCGCGGGCTACGACTGGGGTGGCCGTGCCGCCTGCGTCGTCGCCGCACTGAAGCCCGAGCGTGTGCGCTGCCTGGTGAGCAGCACCGGCTACAACATCATCAACACCGCCGCCTTCCAGAACCCCGCGCCGGCCGCAGCGGAGCATCGCTTCTGGTACCAGTACTACTTCCATACCGAGCGCGGGCGGGCCGGCCTGACCAAGAACCGCCGCGACATCTGCCATCTCTTATGGACGCTGTGGTCGCCCGAATGGCGCTTCGACGAGGCGACCTTCGAGAAAACCGCGGCCTCGTTCGACAATCCCGACTTCGTCGATGTCGTGATCCAGTCCTACCGCCACCGCTACGGCTACGCGGCGGGCGACCCGGCACTGGGCGGCATCGAGGCTGAGCTCGCCAAGCAGCCCAAGATCTCCGTGCCGACGATCAACCTGCATGGCGGGCACGACGGCGTGGGACCTGCCCCTGAACAGGACAATCAGGCAACCCACTTCACCGGCCCCTACTCGCGACGCCTGCTGCCGCGGATCGGCCATAACGTACCGCAGGAGGCGCCGGCCGATACCGTCACCGCCCTGCGCGATCTCATGAGGGAAACGACACGATGAACATCGTTTTGGCCGGCGCGACCGGCAATATCGGCAGCCGCATCCTCGACGAGGCGCTCCGCCGCGGCCATCGCGTGACCGGCCTCAGCCGCGATCCGGCCAAG